>CAZPDW010000205.1:0-1552 GCA_964585535.1 uncultured Pirellulales bacterium | reverse complement strand
CTTCAGCTTACTCTCGACGAAGTTGACAATCATACCAACCGTGAACAAATCGCCTAACTTGTTGATGTCCGGGTCCTTCTCAAATGTGCTTATGTCGCTATGCGGCATTTTGTCCCGCAGCTCGGCTAATCCCCGCTCGGTGAGCTTGCCGTTGCTCACAAACTCGGGATTGTTCATCAGCGTCTCGGCCGGAAACAGCTCCTCTCTCGGTATCTTTATTCCGAACGCCTTTTCCAAGCGAAATACTATGTCTAAAAAGTCAATGCTCTCGGCGCCCAAATCTCCCATCAACGTCGCCTGCTCCGTGACCTCATCGTCATCGACACCGAGTGCATCCACAAGAACCTCCTGAACCTGCTGCAGGACCTGCTCGCGACTCATTGCCATACCATTGTACCTCCACAATCCTCTGTAAAAACACCATTCTTATTATCGCCGTCGCCGGCCGGGTGTCTTCAGCCGCGAAGCAATTTCCATCTGGTCTTCATATTCTCAATCACCACGGCATCCACCGCCGCCATCGACGCATCTTTGTCGGCAAGGTTAAAATGCCTCAGCCCAAACCTTGCCGTCACTATCTGCTCGCCGTCCGAGACCCCTGCACCGACAAAGCTGCTCACGTTCTCTTCTATTGTCCCGGCATCGACCGTGTATTCTATCTGCCCGCCCGGTACAAGAAAAGACTTATATTTTACGTTTCTGGCCTGCTCGAGCAGGACCATACTATGTGCAAAATCCTCGTACTCGCGGACCAGCCAGGATGCCGACTCTATCATACCTTCCAGAAGCAGCACACCCGGCAGGACCGGAAACGTCGGGAAGTGGTCGGCCAAATACTCCTCAGCCAACGAAACGCTCTTGCTCGCCTTTATCCGCCTGCCGCTGTCTAACTCGATTACCCTGTCAATAAGTATAAACCTCATAGTCCAGCAGATTGTAGTAATCCCCAACAGCTTTTCCAGCTTTTTTTGCTCCCCTCAACGGCTTTAGCCACAAAAAGCCTGCCCTGAGCAGAATCGAAGGGAGGCCGCAGAGATATTATAAAAAATTGCCACGAAAGACACTAAGACACAGATTAACGCAGATTTACACTGATTTCGATTAGTGCGGATTAAATCTTGCAGTTTTTACCGGAATGGGAATAATTACACTTGCCCCGCACGAAATAGCAAGCTTGCGTCATTTGGTGCGGGGAACCAGCTAACAACGGGGGCTTGACAACTGGGGCGGCTGTTGAATTGATTATTTGCTATTTACTACTGATTATCGGTATTCCGCCGAAGGCGGGTTGAGTAATACGGTGATGGTGGTTTTGTGATACGAGAGGGTTTTATGCCGACTACAGTATTAGGAAATTTTGGCATGGCCGATGATAATCCCCCACTATAGGCGGGCGAGCTGCGAATTTCCCCTGTTTTTTCTTGCGCTGGCTAAAATCCATGTTATAATCAATAACTGTCAATTCGGTGGCTTCCCTACATGTGCTGCAACCAAGCCGATAAAGCGTTTTGTAGAAAAAATCCAAGGAGGAAAAATGACTAAAAAAATAACA
>CAZPDW010000204.1:0-1655 GCA_964585535.1 uncultured Pirellulales bacterium | reverse complement strand
AGACAGATTAACTCCTCGGTTAAATCCATCATCACGTTATAGTCCGCGTACGCCTGATACAACTCCAGCATAGTGAACTCGGGGTTGTGCTGTCTGCTCAGGCCCTCGTTGCGGAAATTCCGGTTTATCTCGAATACCTTTTCCATCCCGCCTACCAAAAGGCGCTTCAGGAAAAGCTCCGGCGCTATCCGCAAAAACAAATCCATCCCCAAACTGTTATGGTGGGTAATGAAGGGTTTTGCCGCGGCGCCGCCGGCTATCTGCTGCATCATCGGCGTCTCGACCTCGATAAAGCCGTGCCTGTTCAAAAAATCCCTCACCGTCGAAAGCATGGCGCTTCGCTTTTTGAAAAGCTCCATCACCTCGGGGTTCGACCACAAATCCACGTATCGCCGGCGGTAGCGAAGGTCAATATCGCTCAAACCGTGAAACTTCTCCGGCGGATGGAGCAGCGACTTGCTCAAAATCGTTACTTCGTCGGCCCAGATAGTTATCTCGCCCGTTTTGGTTTTGCCTAATTTGCCCGCCGTGCCGATGATGTCGCCTAATTCCAGCAGTTTTGCCAGAGGCCACTGCACGCCGAGAAGGTTCTTGCTCAGGCCGAGTTGAATCGTACCGCTCCAGTCGCGGACCGTTATGAATATGAGCTTTCCGATGTCGCGAAGGAGAACAATCCTGCCGGCGCACCTGGCTCTCTGACTCTCATGGCTTTCCTTATAGCCGCTCTTAATCTCCGTCGCCGGCGTGGTATCATCGTACCTGCCGCCGTACGGGTCGAGCCCCATCCGCCTTATCTCCGAGAGCTTTTGGCGTCTTTGCCGCTCGAACCGGCCCGCCTTTTCGGCCGCAGACGAATCTTCTTCATTTTTATTTCGCTGTTCTGTCAACACTCACACCTCTAAAACCGACGACAGAAACTATCCTCTCCGCCGGCAATACTCAGGCCGCTTTTCGTTTCAACCGGCCCTGTTCTTCGGCGATAAGCTCGCTCTCGAGCAGAAGTATCCCTATCGATAACTGCGGGTCTGCTTCAATCGTATCTTCTGTTGAGTGCTTGTTCAGCTCGGCCGCACTGTTGTCGTGCCCCGCCTTTACCAGCACGTCATTGTCCCTTTGAACGTTTAACATCTTGCGGATTTCGTCTCTTCTGAGCTTGACTTCGACATTCGGCCCGACTCCCCAGTCCTTTGTGTGCTCCTTTTTGGCCTGTTCCTGGCTCTTGACCTTCCGGCCGGAGGGCAGATAGTAGTTTGCCATCGTATATTTCAACTGGGCACCGCCGCCCGGATAATGCGTTATCCCCTGCACGAGACCTTTGCCGTAGGTCCGTTCGCCGACCAATAGCGCACGTCGATGCGATTCGTCGCCCAGCGCTCCGGCGACTATCTCCGACGCACTGGCAGAGCCGCCGTTTATCAGCACCACCATCGGATAATCAGGATGTGTCCCCTTCCTGTTGGCCACGGCGTATGTCGGCATCCCGAACCGGGGCCGGGTCATCACTATCAGGCCCTGCGACAAAAACTTGTCTGCCACTTCTATCGCACTTTCAAGATAGCCGCCGGTATTGAATCGCAAATCCAGAATCAAGCCGCGCATCTGCCGGGCTTCGAGTTTTTTCAACACTTTTTCCAAATCAGGCGCCGTCTTATCCG
>CAZPDW010000203.1:0-1655 GCA_964585535.1 uncultured Pirellulales bacterium | reverse complement strand
TGGTTGACCGGAATGAGTACAAGAGGAGGCAGTCGCCGCCGGGGGTCAAGATTACGCCGAAGGCATTCGGCAGGGACAGACGGCTTCCCATTACGAATCGCTACAGTCCCTGGGCCGGCGCGCGGTAACCGCTCTCATGCTTCACTGCTATTTCTGCATTCCGGCCTCTGATTTCGTTTGATTCTGCTTCAGCTCTTCCGGCGTTGTTGCCCGCTGCTCGACCGGATAGCCGACGGGGATAATATAGACGGGCTCGTAATCGGTTCCCCTGCGAAGCAATTTGAGTATGCTTCTTGCGTCGAAGCTGCCTATTGTTACCGAGCCGAGTCCGAGAGCGACCGCCTGGAGCTGGATGTTCTGTGCGATGTGCCCCGCCTCGAGCAGCATATAGGTTCTGGATTTGTTGGCGAATTTGGTTCGCATTTTCTTGGTTGAGCCGGTGAGGATAATATCACAGCCGGCTTCGGCGACCGCCTTTTGATTGAAAGCGGCACCGGCGAGTCTTGCACGTAAGTCGGTGTTTTGAAGCTGCTGCAGCCGGTGTCCCTGCGGCTGATAGACAAACAAACCGTCCTGCGTGGCGAAGTATAGTGTTACGGGATAGGTTGCGCCGGCGGAGGGAGCGGTTCGCAGTCCTTTTTGTTTTTGGGTTATGCCCTGGCCGGCCCAGGCCAACTGGCCAAGCTGAACGTAATCGAGCGGCTTGTTTATAAACTCGCGAATGCTGCGGCGTTTGCTGATTGCCTGTTCGAGAGCGACCGGGCCGGTCAGCCGCGGGGCGGCGAGCTGAACCGTCTCGAGCTTTGCGGCATTGGGTTTTTTCGCCTGCCGGCGAGCTGCCGGAGATGCCGTCGGCAAGGCCGCGACGGCCAAGACGACGAGAGCAGAGCGTGCAATGCGCCGCAGGGCCGACGAGCGTAATGTTCTGTGAACTGTCATTAGTCTTCTCCTGTTTCAATCACGGAGCCGGATGTCTGCCGTGGATGCCGGTAAATCAAATGAAGATTCCGTATATATATGAGCGTATTGAGCGAGAAACCGAGCATAAAGATGGGGTTTTTGATGTGAATGGAATAGCTGAGCAGAATGCCGCTGCCTACCAGCGATATCCACCAGAACGCCGTGGGGACGTGCGACTCTTTTTTGTACTCACTTACTATCCACTGCAGGACGAATCTACAGCCAAAGGTCAGTTGTCCTGCAAGGGCCGCAGTCGCCCAGAACGGGTCGCCGACAATTTGCTCGGCTATTGCACTTTTGAAAAAGCTGATTATCGAATCCAACATAACCTTTCTCCAAATTTGATTAACGGACGGTTACATCATAAGCCAAACTCTGTTAAAATTAAAGGACGGGATTCGTAAAATGCTTTTCTGCTGTCCCGGCTCGCTCGTGAAAAAGTGGATTATTAACAAATCCGGCGGGGTTCTTATGAAACTATCGCTTCGGCAAAAGGTAATGTCGGTGCTGCTGGCTGTTTACTGGATAACCATTTTCACCCTTGCGCACAGGCCGATACCGCAGTGGGTCTATGAGGCGCAGGTCTCGGACAAGAGCATACATTTCATAGCGTATCTGATTCTGGTTTTCCTTTTGTGGTTTTCTGTCAGGCCGGACGCAAAGGTCAACTGGCGAAAGGCCGCAGTCTGGTGGAT
>CAZPDW010000202.1:0-1692 GCA_964585535.1 uncultured Pirellulales bacterium | reverse complement strand
AATCCCAGTCGTTCGCCATCGGCTTTCAGACTGAGCCCGAGGTGCAGTGGGCCGTCTTCAGGGTCTTTGTCGGCCCAGATGAGCAGGTAGCCGTGCGGTTCGATAGCGGTTTGCGCCGGGCAGTTTGCGGGAATCTGATTGAGGTCGGGTATATTGAAGTCGTCGGTGACGTAGAGTCCTCCGACGTCGGCGGTAATATCGCTGTCGTTGTAGATTTCGAACCAGTCGTCGTAATCGCCCTGTCCGTCAGCGATAGTAGTTTCATTGTCCGCCTGGAGCTCGTTTATGACTAAGTGTATGTCGTTGCAGTCCCTGCCCCAGTTTTCGCAAAAGACGGCGAAATCAGCCCAGTTGATGCCATCGACGCCGTCCATGTCGGCGCAAAGCACGCCGGTGCAGTCGGGTTCGAGCCACTGTTGAGCTAAGACCTTCACGTCCTGCAAATTGACTCTGCAATCTTTGTTGATGTCGCCTAAGGGGCTTGCCGGGGCGGCTGCCGGGGCGAGAAGAAATGCAAAGAGGAGCGCCGGGATGGAACCGATTTTTACGTATTCAGATACTTTCAAAACCCTTCCTCGCTGATTGCATAGAAACTTCGTCTGAGACTTTAGGCGTCCCCAGCGGACGACAGCCCCCTATGTCTTTTCACACCACTAACTGTATTCTAACATAATTGCAGCTACCGCGTCAATGCTATGATGCTCTTGTGCGCGTAAAAACTTTGAAAACAAGAACTTATGTAACCGTTCACGGGATAATTGTGCCATTGTACGTCATTGCGAGGCCCTGAAAGGGCCGTGGCAATCTCAACCGCTCAATAATTCGAGATTGCTTCGTAGTAAACTCCTCGCAATGACACAAAAAAGAGGTTTGTACCCCGTGAACGGTTAGGAAGTTATATCCTACCCCCGTACAAAATCAGAGCGATTCTGCGGTTTTGACCGCCTCGGCCAACTCTATTTTACCCTCGTAAATCGCCCTTCCGATTATCGCACCAGCCACCCCCACTTTGGCGAGATTCTCAATATCGCTTGTTTTCGTCACCCCGCCTGCCGCTATGATGGGCACATTCACTGCCTCGACAAGCGATTTTGTCCGCTCCAGATTCGGCCCGGCCATCATTCCGTCTTTTGTGATATCGGTGTATATTATGGCTGCGATGGGAAGTTTTGCGGCCTGGGCGGCAAAGTCCGTAAGGTCTGTGGGACGCTCTTTTGTCCAGCCGGCGGTTGCGATGCCGGAGCCGCGTGCGTCGAGAGCGAGGGCGATTCGGCCGGTGAATTTTTTGGTGATTCGGCTGAACCAGTCAAAATCACTGACCGCCATAGTTCCGATGATGACTCGCTCGATGCCGAGAGCGAGCAGTTTTCTGATGCTTTCTTCGGTTCTTATGCCTCCGCCAACCTCTATTTTGAGTTTTCCGGCCGCGGCGATAGCGGCTATTGTCTCGGTATTGACGGGTTTGCCGATTTTGGCGCCGTCGAGGTCAACGATGTGCAGCCATTCGGCGCCGGCGGCGAGGAACTCGTCACGCTGTTCGACGGGGTCGTCTTTATAGTTAATCTGGCGGTGGTAATCGCCCTGGATGAGGCGGACGCACTTCCCGTCTCGCAGGTCAATTGCAGGTATGATATACATAATGGAGCCAATGGGATTCGAACCCACGACCTCTTGCATGCCATGCAAGCGCTC
>CAZPDW010000201.1:0-1825 GCA_964585535.1 uncultured Pirellulales bacterium | reverse complement strand
AGGCAAAATATGAACCTAACCCCTTACCCAGAAAATAGTTACACCCCGCCGCAAGACCCGGCTTCATGCCGGGGGTTCAACACTTCTGCCCCCAATGCCCCGGCTTTATGCCGGGGTTCATCCCCTCCGCCCCAGCCGATTGGTTTTTCCTCGTTTATACGCTACAATCAGGCCTTCGCAGAGACCATGATGGAACCGAATACGCAAGATAATAACGGTATTGACATCCGCGATTGCGGAACCGCCGACTATCGGCAGATTCTCCAGCTTCAAAAGGGACTCCACGAGCAGCGAAAGGCCGGCTCCATCGGTAATACCGTTTTGCTCGTCGAGCACAATCCCGTCATTACACTCGGCGCACGCCAGGCCGCAAACAAACTCCTCGCCGACCGCAGGGAACTACGGCGGCAGGGTATCGACGTCGTCGATATCCGCCGGGGCGGCGGCGTTACCGCCCACAACGCCGGCCAGCTCATCTTCTATCCAATCCTTCACCTGGGCCGACTTAAGCTCGGTATCACCGAATATATCAGAACTCTCGAACAAATCGGAATCGAACTGCTTGCCCAACTCGGCGTCAACGCCCGGAGAAAAAAGGGCTTCCCCGGCCTGTGGGTAGGCGAAAGAAAAATTGCGTCCATCGGCGTGCGGGTATCGAGGCAAATCACCTATCACGGTATGGCTGTCAATATCTGTAATGACTTGAGCATTTTCAATTTGATAGTGCCCTGTGGCCTCGACGGTGTTGTCATAACCTCCGTCAAAAAAGAAACCGCCAATACCCCTGACATGCAGCAAGTAAAAGACCATCTTTCACAATTGCTCTTCAAACACTTCTCAAACCAGCCCCGTCCCGCAATACGAAATACGAGGTACGAGCGACGAAGACTCCCCGACTGGCTGCGAAGACCCGCGCCCGTCGGCGAAGAATACGACCGCACCGCAAAAATCCTTTCCAACCTCGGACTCGAAACCATCTGCACAAACGCAAATTGCCCCAATCGAGGCGAATGCTGGCGGCGAGGAACCGCAACCGTACTCATCCTCGGTAATATCTGCACCCGCAACTGCAAATTCTGTTCGGTGGCCAAAGGCAAACCAAAGCCGCCCGACCCGACCGAACCAAAACGCATCGCCCGGCTCACACAAAAACTCGACCTCAAATACCTCGTCATTACCAGTGTTGACCGCGATGATTTGCCCGACGGCGGCGCAGCTCATTTTCACGACTGCATCAACGAAGTTCGCAGCCAAATCCCCGATATGAAATTTGAAATCCTCGTCCCCGACTTTCGCAACTGCCAGCCGCAAGCCATCGAAATCCTACGCGACGCCTTGCCCTTCGTCTTCGCCCACAATGTCGAAACCGTCCCCTCACTTTATCCAATCGCCAGAATGGGCGGCGACTACCAGCGCTCGCTCGGCCTGCTCCGCCTCGCCAAAGAAAACTATACCGGCGTCCCCACCAAATCCTCCATTATGCTCGGCCTTGGCGAATCCGACAACGAAGTCGAGCAGGTCCTAAAGGACCTGCGAAGCGCCGGCTGCGACCGAATCACAATCGGCCAATACCTCAAACCCTCAAGAGATTCTCTCGACGTCGTCGAATACATCACTCCCGGAAAATTCGACTACTGGAAAGACAAAGCCCTCGAATCGGGCTTTAACTGGGTCATCTCCACCCCCTTTGCCCGCTCCTCCTATTTTGCCGATCAAACTTAACCCGCATATTTCATTGGGGCGGCGAAATCGGTGCTGGTAGGTAATTTGGCCGCAAATCCGGTTCAGAACAACGGCTTCTACACACTCACAACACCCCCTTACC
>CAZPDW010000200.1:0-1855 GCA_964585535.1 uncultured Pirellulales bacterium | reverse complement strand
CTGGTAGAAGCTGGTTCCTTCGGCGACGCGAGTGCCGAAGCCGAGCTGGTCGAAGAGAAAGACGGCAAAGCCCTGATTGGTAAGACCGGCTATTATCTCGTCGGAGTTGACGGCAAAGCCGCTCGAGTAGGAGAACTCGTGCAGCCAGATAACGACGGGCAGGTTTGCGCCGGGTTTTGTGGTTTTGCCGGCGACCCTGACGGGGTAGTATAGATTACCTTCGAGGTAGTCTCCGAAGCCGTAGTATCCGCCGATGACGAGCCGGCGGATGTTGCCGCCTACCTTTGGTCTGCCGATAGTTCTTGCGAGGTAATCGCCGGAGTAGGCGCTGTCGGTGTGGGCGATGTGAGCCGAGAATTCAGGGCCTGGGTTGGTTGCGCCGGGCGGTTCGTCGCCGAGCAGCCGGCGGATTTGTGCTAATATACCGGTTCTTTTCTGCAGCCAGTTATTGGCGGTTTTGATTTTGCCGCCGGCGGGACTGAGCAGAAGCTCGTCGGTGGATTTTTCAGGATAGTTGTTTGGGTCGATTTTTTCGGCGCTGAGCCGGCGCCATTTTTCGAATGAGTAATCGTAGAAAAGTTTGTTTTCGGGTTTTCTGTCTGAGCGGCCGAAGGCGTAATCGAAGAAGTCGATGTAGTCCTCGATGTCGCGTGCGCTTGTGCCGTGCCTGCCCCAGCGGAAGCGAATGGCGAGTTTATCGTCGGCGTTCAGGAACTTATAGACCTTCTTTAGCGACTGGTAGCACTGCTCGATGCCCCAGGGATTGCCCTGGTGTTCGGTGGCGGCGGAGCTGAGCATCAGGCCTCGAGGCGCGATAAGCGACATAAGCAGGTTCTGGTCGATTGGCAGCTTGTGCTCTCGGCCGATGAAGAAACGCAGCCGGGGGTGAAACCAGTTGGGAAAATTGGTAGTGATTTGTGCGATGGTTTCGTTGTCGAATGGTTCGGACGTATATCGCCAGGGGTTTTCGGCACCGGTGCCGCCTGATGATGAGACGACGGCGGTGATTCTGTCGTCGAAGGCGGCGGCGAGGAGGGACTGTTTGCCGTTGCGGGAGTGGCCTGTTATGGCGATTTTTTGCTTATCGACGACGTCGAGCGTGTAGAGATAATCGACGACGCGGTGCGCACCCCAGGCGCGGCGCATCAGCCGGGAGAAGTCGTATTTCGGATACCATATTTCGGCATATTGTTCGGTATCGTCTTTGTCGTCGGCGCCGGCGTAGATACAGCCGATGTAGCCGCGTCTGACGGCGAGAAGCGCCCAGAGGCGGTGATTCCACTGGGTTAAAAAGACCGGCAGCGGGCCGGTTTTCGCAGGCGGGATGAACAGCCGGGCGGTCATCCTTGCCCTGCGCTCCGGGCCGAAACGCAGCTCGACGGTGCGGACGGTTACGGGGCCGGTTTTTGTTTCGCTGAGGATTTTGGCCTCGATATTATCCGGCGCCGGCGGGAAGGTTCCTGCCTGGAAGTGTTTTAGCTGTTGTGCTATCCATCTGCGTTTTTGCCGCCACTGTTCGGTTGTTTTTATTGGGATGTTTTGGCCGCCCTCATCGAGGACGAGCGGGTCGGGCAGGAAGGGGATTGAGGGCATTTTGTCGAAGTTTGGCGGCAATTCGCCGGTGTGTTCGAGCCAGCCGGCCCAGGTGGCGTCGAGAGGCGAGACACGCCCTCTGCTGGGCTTTTCAGTCGGCAGGACGGAGCGGAGCTGCTTGAGATACTGTTGGCGGACGGCTGTATCGTCGCCAGCGAGGCCTGCCTGCACCGCACAGGCGACAGAAAGCACTATGGCGGTGCTGCAAATTTCAAAACTCATAATCAAACCCTTTCAGATGTAATTGGCGGTAATACTACAC
>CAZPDW010000199.1:0-2119 GCA_964585535.1 uncultured Pirellulales bacterium | reverse complement strand
GAGCCATCGGCGATTTGGTCATTTTTCTTTTTGTTTCCATGTACCATAAACCGTCCTGCTTATCCAAAAAACTTGAAGGTTTTCAACAGAGCAGCAGAATGTCTGAATCAAGATTTTCGCCAGTTGTTGCCACAGCTTTGCCATGCTTCAGCGGGCATCGGGAAGGAAGCGATGATAGGCATCGTGAGCGGAAGGTTGTATGTTTATGATAACAAATCATCAAAATTAGCCGCCTAAAAAGTGTGAAAGTTAACTGATAGTTAAGTCGGTAATAATTAGTGCGTTTTTTCTATCGTGGTGCGCGGCAGCTTTTGCGCTCGAGCCGAACGGAATTCTAGTAGTAACCAACGGGGATATGGAATCCTCAATGGATATAGCCGGATATTACTGTTCGAGGCGAAATGTCCCGAAAGAAAACGTGCTCGCCCTGTCTTTAGGGGCATCGCTCACGGGCGACATCAGCAGGGACGACTACGACAGCCGGCTTGCAGGGCCGATTCGCAGGGCGCTGTTACGTCCTGAGTTTTCCGGCAGGATAAGGTGTCTGCTTACCATTTACGGCGTGCCGTACAGAGTAGGCGCAAGGCCGCCGCTGGCTGGCCGGCAGAAACGCCTGCAAAAGCTCCGCCGGCACCTGCAAATCCAGCAGAGCAAGCTCGAACAAATACTGCAAAACAAGGCGTCCGACAGCAACGAGTCGAATGACAAAGACGAAATGCAAATCCGGCTCGTAATCTCCCGGCTTAAATCAGAAATCGACCGCATAAACGGCAAAGAAACAAACGCCTGTGTGGACAGCGAGCTATCGATGGTTCTGTTCGGGCCTTATGAATTGTATCGCTGGCAGCCGAACCGGCTCAAAAAGAGTGTGCGGTATGTCGATACGAAGACGCTTATGGTCAGCCGGCTTGACGGGCCGAGCGCTCAAATAGCCCGCTCGCTCATTGATAAATCGATAATCGCCGAGCAAACCGGCCTGCAGGGCGCCGCCTGCATTGACTCACGCGGCATAGCCAACGACGACGGGCAAAATTCCTTCGGGCGATACGACCAGTCGCTGCGGGACCTTGCCGTGCTTACAAGGTTCCAAACGCGACTTCTCGTCAGAGAGGAACGTACCGACAACCTCTTCGAGCCGGGCAGTTGTCCACGGACGGCGCTTTACTGCGGCTGGTATCGGCTGAAAAACTATGTGGACGCATTCGATTTTGTCGATGGTGCGGTCGGCTACCACATCGCAAGTCTGGAGGCGATTGACCTGCACGATGCCAACAGCCGGCAGTGGTGTCCGGCTATGCTCGCCGACGGAATCACCGCCACGCTCGGCGCGGTCGCCGAGCCGTACCTGCACTCCTTTCCAAAACCGAAGGATTTCTTCCTCGAACTGTTCGACGGCAGATGTCTCGTCGAGGCGTACTACCGAACAAAACCCTTCAACTCATGGCAGCTTGTTTTGATAGGCGACCCGCTCTACAGGCCTTTTAAAAAGACACTCAGCTCGAAACTGAGTCCTTTCGGCGAGGCGTTTTTGCCGAATCATCTGTACGGCTCGCAAGCGAGGCCGACTGTCCTGCGACAGCGACAATTAGTATCGCCGCGAGGCAGACAAGCACACCGGACCATTGAAAATATCTGCCTAAGGCAGCCGAAGAGGCCTTGACAAAAAGCAGAAATGCCATCGGACCGGCTAAAGCGGCAGCAAGCCGTTTGACATCGCGCCGGTGATGCGGCGTAAACGAGCCCATCACTTTTAACCACACGGCCGTCAGGGCCGCATAGGCCACAATGTGAAATACGGCATCGCCGACCGGCATCAGCTTGGACACGTCGGCCCTTGCAAGATTTGTAATACCGAATATAGAAATCGATATTACCGCGAGCAGGCCGGGCCAGAAGCTCAAAAAGCCAAACATAATCAGTCCCGCAAAAGTCCCCGCCATATCAGCGAGAAAATCGGTGAAGTCGCATTGCCGGCCCACGTAGCCCTGGGTTATCTCATCGGCGGCGGCATAGACGGCCATCACAAGAACAATCCACCAAACTGCGGCCTTTCGCCAATTGACTTTTGCGCCCGGCCTGACAGAAAACCACAAAAGAAAAACCAGAATCAGATACGCTA
>CAZPDW010000198.1:0-2144 GCA_964585535.1 uncultured Pirellulales bacterium | reverse complement strand
ACCGACTATTACAATAGAAAGATTCTCATCGAGCGGCTTGCCAAGCGGCGCACCAATGTTCTGCACTGTTTGTGCGAAAGCAAGGCGTCCTTTACGAGATGGCTGAGCCGCCGGACAGCGCTGCCATACCTCGTAACGGTAAATTCACTCCCCAGGAGGTGGTCTCGGCTGAGTTTGTCATCGAGACGATGCGCCAAAATCATTGTGCCGGCAGAAACAATCGCCGGGCGTTTAACGGGCAATGCCTTCAGGCATGTCCCCAAGGTGCTCGCCGGCCGCGTCGAGCAGATAAAAACGGGCACGTTCACGAGCCGGGCTATCACGTGCTTCAGCAGCTCCGACCGCGTTGCCGGCATAATAATAGCCGCCTCTCTGAAAAAAATGCGCGACTTCGAGATACTGTTCGGCGCCCTGCGTCATCTGGCCATTGACGGCCACGAGTTTATGATAGTTTTGATAGGCACAGGCCGGGTCCAAAGGCCTCTTTGGCGGCTGCTCAGCCGGCTCGGTATGTTGCGAATGGTCACCTTTATCGACGAATGGCAAAGCCCTGATGCGGTGCTCGCCGCCGGCGACATCTTCATTCAGCCCAGGCCGGCCCCGGCCTTCAGCTCCATACTGCTCAATGCGATGAGCGTCGGCGCAGCCGTAGCCACAGCACCAGGCGGCGTCGATGATTTGATTATCGCCGACCAGACCGCCGTCACCTTTGACCCGGCCGATGAGCTGAGCATATACGACTGCCTGAGGCGCCTGTTCAACCGAAAAGAAATGGCCCGAAAACTCGCCAGGCAGGCCCAGCGGCACGTCAAGGTTAATTACACCGTAAGCCGTATGGTTGCCGAGACCATCAGCGCTTATGCCGACGCAATAGAATGGTTCAAGGGCTGAACGGTGCTGCTTTAGTCCAGCAGGCCGTACTCGGCCAGAGCGGCTTCGAGAACGGCTTTGCCGTCGTCGTCCATCTGCGTCATCGGCAGCCGCATCTCATCGGAGGCCATATTGAGTATCGACATCGCCGCCTTAATCGGTATCGGATTGGTCGCCAGCGAAAGCAGCCCCTTGCTCAGGGCAAAGAGCTTTTTATGCCATTTAAGTGCGGTGGCAAAATCGCCTTCTAAAATGGCGTCCGTCATTGCCTTGACGTCGGCGGGCACGATGTTCGCCACGACGCTGATTACTCCCTTTCCGCCGACGGCACAAATCGGCAGCGTCATCGAGTCATCGCCGGACAGAATCGTCAAATCGCACTGCGTGGCAATGCCGCTGACGTGGTCCATCTTGCCGGTGGCGTCCTTGACCGCGACGATATTCTCAATCTCGCTAAGTCGGGCAATTGTCTCGACGGTCATACCCGCCCCGCATCGGCCCGGTATATCGTACAGTACAACCGGCAAATCAACCTCTTCCGCTATCGCCGCAAAATGCTGATAGAAGCCGGCCTGTGTCGGCTTGTTGTAGTAAGGGTCAACCTGCAGCGTCGCATCGGCGCCGACCTTCTTCGAAAATGCCGCAAGCTCAATCGCCTCAGCCGTCGAGTTCGAGCCGGCGCCGGCTATCACCGGAACCTGACCCGACACCGTTTTCACCACCCGCTCGATGACCTTTTTGTGCTCGGCGTGACTGAGCGTGGGCGATTCTCCGGTCGTTCCCACCGGCACTATGCCGTCAATGCCGCTGTCAAGCTGAAACGCAATCAGCTCGCCGAGGGTCTCAAAATCGACCTCGCCGTCACTGAAAGGCGTTGCTAACGCCACCATTGCCCCTGCAAACATCTTTTACTCCTTAAAATTAAACCACTAAGGTCAAAGGCAAACCTGAGAACGGAAAACGCAATACAGACAACAAAGAACACCTGTAATCAGTCGTCTGTTCAGCACCATCTGCTTTGTGTCCTCGCGGTTAGAATCTACACTTTTTCTGAGGCCTAATCAAGTATTTGTATTTATTCTTCTCGTCTGCCCTGAGCCGCCCTTTAGCTAAGCAGGAAGAGAACCTCTATCGAGCAGCCTGTGGTGAACTTAGCCGAACCGGATCGAAGGACTTGAACCATAGAATTGGACTATCGTTGGCCTTGCTACGCAACGGTCAGCTTCTTATTCGAGTGAACGCATTGACGCAGGTAAAGGTTGATTAAGTTTTGA
>CAZPDW010000197.1:0-2151 GCA_964585535.1 uncultured Pirellulales bacterium | reverse complement strand
GTGGGGGAAAACAGGAATACTACCCTCACGGCCGGTGTGGGATTCTGTAACAATATGACAACAATTAGCGCCGGCGTCGGCTGGAGTTTTTAACCGGGCTTTCGCGTCGAGCTGCAATCCGCAGCGCTCCGTTGCTGCTGCGCCTGCCGGATTGCAGCTCGCCGAACATAAATAGCTCTCTAATCGAGTGTGGTACATAATTCGGGGTCGGGCCAGTTCGAAACAATGAGAGTGCTGGGACTCGAACCCAGGACCTACGGCTTAAAAGGCCGTTGCTCTGCCAACTGAGCTACACTCCCTTGCCGACCGTAGCATATCAGCTTGCCTCGATTACTGTCAATCACTTTTTCATTGCCGATTGTCCATTGATTATTTCAAATCGTAAATCGACAATCGAAAATCGTAAATCGACCCCGCCTGCAAACCATTGACAAAACCCTCATCCAGAGATAGCATACCTATGTTTGTACGTTTTTTGGAGCGAAAAAATATGACCAACGTTACTCTCGTAACCGGCGACGGCATAGGCCCGGAAATCGCCGAAGCAGCTCGCAGATGTATCGACGCCACCGGCGCCGAAATCAACTGGCAAATAAAAGAGGCCGGCGCCGACGTGATGCAGCGGCTGGGCACCCCGCTGCCCGAAGCGACGGTCAAGTCAATCACGAAAAACGGTATCGCACTAAAAGCCCCGATTACAACGCCGGTCGGAACCGGCTTTCGAAGTATAAACGTACATCTGCGCCAAATGCTCGATTTGTACGTGTGTCTTCGGCCCTGCAAAAGCTACAAAGGCGTCCGCAGCAAATATACCGACATCGACCTCGTCCTCGTCCGCGAAAACACCGAAGATTGCTACGCCGGCATCGAATTCGAAAAAGATAAAGACGATACGGCTGAGCTGATTGACTGGCTCAACAGACACAGCCAGAAGAAAATCAGGCCCGACTCCGGCATAACAATAAAACCCATCTCGGCTTATGCAACCGAACGTATCGTACGGTTCGCCTTCGATTACGCCCGAAAAACGGGCCGAAGAAAAGTTACCTCCGTCCACAAAGCAAATATTATGAAGTACTCGGACGGGCTCTGGCTCGACGTCAGCCGTCAGGTCGCAAAGAAAAATCCCGATATAGAATTCGAGGACCGCATCGTCGATAATATGTGTATGCAGCTTATTCAAAAGCCGGAGCTTTACGACGTTATAGTCCTGCCCAACCTCTACGGCGACATCCTCAGCGACCTCTGCGCCGGATTGGTGGGCGGACTCGGCATGGCGCCAGGCGCCAACATCGGCGACAACACCGCAATCTTCGAGGCCACACACGGCAGCGCACCAAAATACAAAGGACTCAACAAGGTCAACCCGACGGCCCTAATCCTCAGCGGCGTAATGATGCTCAGACACATCGGCAAAACGACCCAGGCCGACCGCCTCGAAACCGCCGTCGCCGCCGTTATCGCCGAGGGCAAAGACGTCACCTACGATATGAAACCCAGCCGCGATGACCCCACCGCCGTCGGCACAAGCCAAATGGCCGATGCCGTTATCGAAAAAATCAAGGCCGCAAAATAGCCGGTTAATGACACCCATACGATTGGTGCCTGTCCGAATAACCCTTCAGGCACTGTCATTGCGAGGCCACCTGACCCTATGTCATTGCGAGGCCCTGAAAGGGCCGTGGCAATCTCGACCGCTCGATAATTCAAACCGGGATTTCCCATATAACCTTATAAATTTCAGCCCAGCTACGCCGCTGGGCCTCTTTCCCAATAGAATATCAAATTGATCTCAAAAATTCAAGGTTTCCAGCTTCATTTTGAAAATATTTCAGCCACAATAATTGTGGTTACCGTGTTGTCGGTTTTGGTTATAATGGCTGGATATGAAGAAATCGCTAACATCTCAGCCGGAATTGGCAGGGATATTGCCAAGAGAGACTGAGGGCCAAAAGAAACTGTTTGAATTGCTGGACTACGCCTACATCGGCGCCCGCTATCACGATGACTATTCCATAACACCACAGGAACTGAAATACTTGGCCAGATGCGTAGAACTGCTCAAAGAGCAGACGGAAACGAGTTGTGAAAAGAAGATGGAAAGTTTTGTTGCCTCGCCAGAATGCTTTGATTAGCTTCTTTGATGCAGCC
>CAZPDW010000196.1:0-2215 GCA_964585535.1 uncultured Pirellulales bacterium | reverse complement strand
AAACCAAGACATTCGCCCGCACCCGAACCGTTAATCATTTCCTCATAGATTCGGAAATTCAGGGCGTCGCCGAAAATTATCGGCAGCAGAACGGACAGGGCCATCGAGGAATCTTCGAGCATCTCGTTGGATACCCGACTTCGACCACCGATTTTATGCAGGTCGAGGGTACACTTTCCGAAGGTCGGACTAATGTCAACCAAGCCGCCCTCTTCGGCGACGTGCGGCGGGCCAAGCCCTGTACCCACACCGTGCGGCCCTGTCGCGAGTCGGCTTGCCTCAGCAATGAACGGGACGCTGATTTTACTGCTCTGCATCGGCAGCAAGGTGGAGCGCGTCATCAGGGGATTCATTTGCATCGCTTCCCTGAATATCCAGCTCACCATCTCCGACGGCAGAAGGAATCCGCCTTCTGGATTTGGGGACGAATGTATGTCCTTCAATCTCTCGTCCCAATGTCCTTTATCCGCCCCGGCCACAGCCGAACAAAACTCGGCGAAGTTACCGAAGGAATCAGCAGGACTTACCGTGCTGCTGTCTCCAGCCCAAAATTTCTTCGGGTCGATTCTGCCAAAACCCTGACGTTTTGCATAGTTTCCCGGCTGCGGGTTCGGGGGAAGTCCGCCGATAAGCTCGGCCCTGAGTTCGTCGGCGACCTCGCGGGCCATAGCTACGGGGTCAATCGGGTCGTCGGTCGATACTGTACGCTCGGCGACACCCTGCTCGATGAGAATCTCAGCATCGGCCTCGCTATCGACCGCACACTTTTCACCGCGCCTGCGACCGTCGTAGTCCTGTAAAAGTTTCAAAGTTACCATCGTGGAATACTCCAAAAAAAAATCCTGTGGGCCTCAGTCCGAACCAAGACCCACGTTGCATTGTATGTTTGAGTATTCCACGCCTCTTAAGCGCTCGTAATGCCCGCTAACTCCGGTGTGCCCACCTGCAAGCCAAACATACGCTGGCCTAACATCTCCACCTTGCGGCTGATATTTCCAGCGTCGTACTCAACACCCATTCAGTTGTAAAAGAACAAAACCCTTTACGGCGCTTCGCCGCCAGGGCCGACTACATATTGATTTTTCTTGTCGAGCCGAAATGCCTTTATCTCATCTGCTGTCGGCTCATTATCGCCGTGCCAGCTCATAGGGCCGGGGACACGAACATATCCCGGCTCGCCCCGCTCCGCTCTCATCACAAAGACGGCGAGCTTAAGTAGCCGTCGCGGGTCAGTCTGTACGCCTGCAACCTGCCGGTCGGAAACAGTGCCTTTGAGTAACCCATAAGCAAATTGCGTAACAATCGCCTCAAGCGCGACACTTCTCTTGTCCGACCCGCCATACTTGAGAAGCCGCTTTTCGTGCGTCATCTCAGCGAGGAAATCAATACATTCCTGACTCAAATAAACTGCAACCGTCTTCTTTGCGACCATAGTTCAATCCTTAATTAACCTATCTATTTGATTATCATATTGGGTTTAGACATTAGTGTAAAGGGAAAAATAAAAAAAATCTCAACTTTTTTTCGCCCCTCACGGCCAAAAAACGGCGATTCGGCAAAAAATCCATCGGTTTTAGCTGTGGGCCTTGCGGCTCAGGGGGGTTTTATCCGCCCCATTCCGCCCAGGTGAATTTGTCGTCCGGGTCGGGCGGGCCATCGTTGTCGATGTCGATGAAGTCCAGACTTGCCGGGGTTTTTAGAAGGAATTTATCCTGCGCCGCCTGAACAGCCATAGCAAGGGCAATCGTCATATCGATTTTCTGCGACTGTTTTGCCTTGACAATCCGCCAGCCGCGCGGAGTGGACCTGACCTTCGCATTGAGCAGGTGCGTCCGAAGCTGTGCATCATCGTATAACACAAGCCCGGCGGTCTGCAATAAACCCTGTAAAGTGCTCGCCATTTTGACGAGGTTCGCCACCGTTTGTGGATATTCGACCATCATAATTCCGAATTGACTCAGCCGTTGACTCGACCGAATCGCCTGGTACGGGTCGAAATAGACCGCCCGGATATTATAGGTCTGCCGATACACTAATAATAATTGCTCAAAGGTTTTCTCCAAATCCAAAACGCCCTTCGGCGGCGGTGTGAAAATCGCGTGGTCAACCAAGCTCAAAGTCTCATCGTCAATCCGGGAAACAACGGCGACGGCGGTGCAATCGTGGGCGTAGCCAACGTCCAAACCGATACAGACCTCAGTGCCGACCATCAGAC
>CAZPDW010000195.1:0-2256 GCA_964585535.1 uncultured Pirellulales bacterium | reverse complement strand
GCCCGGCTTTAAGGTGAATTTATGAACTGGATAAAATGGTTAAAAAAATCGCCCTGGGTATTTCACGTCAACACCGGTGCGTGCAACAACTGCGACATCGAAATCGTTGACTGCCTGACGCCCAAACACGACATCGAGCGGTTCGGTATAAAGTTAGTCGGAACGCCGCGACACGCCGATGCGCTTTTAGTAACCGGCGTGGGGACGCGCCAGGCGGTGCCCCGGCTGCTCGAAATCTATCGGCAGGTGCCCAAGCCCTGCGTCGTTTTCTTAATCGGCGCCTGCGCAACCGGGACGGGCATTTTCGCCGGCGGATATCACGTGGCCGGGCCTGTGGATGAAATACTCAAAAAGGAAGACCCGAACGCTATTATCGCATACGTGCCGGGCTGTCCGCCGAAACCGGAGGCGATGATTTCCGGCATTATAAAGACACTGTCGACTCTGTAACGGAACTGTAATATGAAGCAGGAAGAACTAAAAGCTCGGCTCGAAGAAATCAAGGACAAGCTAATCGCAATCGAGCAACCCAGGGACAACAGAATCTACCTTCTCTGCGAAGCCGAAGATGCTTATGCCGTGGACAAATTCCTCTTCGAGGAGATGAACCTGAGGTTCGTTATCACAACCGGCATTGATTCGGACGACTGTTTTGAGGTTCTGTACCATTTTGCGAATGACGAAACCGGCACGTTTGTCACGACCAGGGCGTTCATCCGCGACCACGAAAACCCGTCCATCGAGTCTATCACGCCGTTTATAGCCGGGGCCGAGTGGATAGAAAGAGAAACTCACGACATACTGGGAATCGATTTCAAGAATCATCCCAACCTGAGACGCCTGATTCTGTCCGACGACTGGCCTGAGGGTGTTTATCCCTTAAGAAAGGCCTGTGTCCTCAGCAAAGCAAAAGAGTTGGAAAAGGAGCTGGAAAATGAAAAAGATACTGAATAAACCGGTTCTTGCAGTGGGCCCGTTTCACCCGCTGCAGGAAGAGGCGGAGTTCTTTCAGCTTACTCTCGACGGTGAAATCGTCACGGATATCGATATGCGAATTTCGTACAACCACCGGGGCATAGAGGCAATCAGCGAGACACTTCAGTTCGACCAGGTTCCTTTTCTTGTCTCGCGCGTCTGCGGGATTTGCTCGGCATCGCATCCGTTAGCGTATGTGAACGCGGTGGAAGAGATTGCCGGCGTAACGCCGCCGGAGCGTGCCCAGTATGTCCGTGTAATCATAAATGAGCTTGAGCGGATACACAGTCACCTGCTGTGGTTTGGTCTGGCCGGCCATTTCATCGGCTATGACACAGTTTTTATGTGGACCTGGAAGTATCGCGAGCCGGTGCTTGATATCCTCGAGGAAATTACCGGCAACAGGAACAACTACGGCAACGTGTGTGTCGGCGGCTGTCGGGAGGATATCCCCAACGAGATGCTCCCGAAAATCAGGCAGAAACTCGACGAACTCGAAAAGAAGGTGGAGATGCTCGTCAAGGTCGTGCTCGATGACCCTGTTATACACGCCCGGCTCAAAGGCGTAGGGATTCTGACGAAGGAGGCAGCCAGACAGTATGCAGTGGCGGGGCCGACCGCCAGGGGCAGCGGTATCACTATCGACGTAAGGCGCGACGACCCGTACGCGGCCTACGCCGATTTAGACTGGAACGTGATAACGCAGGAAGAAGGCGATGTCTTTGCCAAGGCGGTTGTGCGGCTGCTTGAAGTTCTCGAATCGGTCAAGATAATAAGGCAGGCCCTGGACAAGCTGCCGGACGGGCCTATTGCCATAGAGATCAAAGAGATACCGCCCGGCCAGGGCTGCGGGCACGCCGAGGCGCCCAGGGGTGAGACGTTTCACTATGTCCGCAGTGACGGCGGCAACAGACCCGTGCGGCACAAAATCAGGGCGCCGAGCTTTAACAACGTGCCTTCTTTCAGAGCATCGTGCATTGGCCAGCATATTGCGGATGTTACGATTACCTTAGCTGCGGTTGACCCTTGCTATAGTTGTACGGAGCGGCTGGCGGTGGTTGACAGCCACAATAACGTTACACACGACTACGAGACGCTGTTGAAGCTGAGTCGCGAAAAAACAGCAATGATAAAAAGGCAAGTTCTATAAGGGAAAGGAAGGTTTCAAATTGGCTGACTGGTTTTGTAACTTTCTGAGCATTACGGTCTTTGTGCCGATGGTGGTTGGCTTTGTCCTGCTCTTTGTCCCCGGCAGGTGGAAGGTTCTGCCGAGGGCGCTGA
>CAZPDW010000194.1:0-2263 GCA_964585535.1 uncultured Pirellulales bacterium | reverse complement strand
CAGCGGAACAAATTACGGCGTTTACGGCACGACAAACAGCCCCACCGGCTACGCCGGTTACTTTAACGGAGACGTCAAGATAGCGGGCGCAGACAGCGGTCTGGTTTTCCCGGACGGAACCAAACAGACCACGGCGGCGCAGGTGTACTTTTTTGTCAAGCGCGACGCCAGCTACACAGCCCCCACAACGATGGAGCATCCCGAATGTGTAGTTGCGTTTGACAGCAACTCCACAGTCTGGGACAATGAAGGCGGAGGTTTTCATCAGGCATCGAGCGAATTTGTCGCGCCGGTATCCGGCGTTTACAGCTTCAACGGACGTGTTAAGCTTTCAGGGGTGTGGGAAGGAGATCTCACCTATGTCGAACTTCATGCAGGTTCGAGGTATTATTCAGGCTCGCGAAAACACGCTGATAGCATGGTAGATATGGTGGATATAAGTGCCATAGTGCGCCTTGATGCCGGAGATGCTGTTAGACTTCGTGTATATGTTTTCCCCGGGCATGGCACACAGATATCTGGATTTCCAGGAGACCAAGCTGATACTTATTTTAGCGGAGCGCAGCTATTTTAGCGGGCTGCGGAACGCTTCGAGACAGGATGGGAAAAATAGAAACAATGCCGGCATATTTCAGCAGTACAAGGGAGATTAACAATGAAACAGATTATTAATCAAAATGCGGTTATGCAAAAAAACCTAAAATTATTGCTGATGCTAAGCGTGCTGTTTAGTGCCCCTGCGTTAGGCCAATATGATTTGAGCTGGCATACGATTGACGGCGGTGGTGGGACAAGCGGCGGCGGGTCATACACGCTAACCGGGACGATAGGTCAGCCGGACGCGGCTTATTCGGCGGGCGGCGAGTACGAGCTTTTGGGCGGTTTTTGGCCCGGCGGGCCTTTGTGTATTGTGGACTTCGATGAGTTTGCGCTGTTTGCGGAGAACTGGCTTGATACGGGTGCGGGCCTGCCGGCTGATTTGGACGGCAGCGGCGCTGTGAACCTGGACGATTTGAAGATGTTCGTCTATGAGTGGCTGTATAGCTGCCCGTATAACTGGCCGTTGAGATAGATTCGCCCGGCGGTTACTATTCGGTTGCTTCTTTTTGGAGGAGCTGGATGATGTCGGCTTTTGCGGGCAGGGCCTCGACGGAGCCGAACTTTGTGCAGGCCAGTGCTCCTGCGGCGGAGGCGAATTTGACGGCGTCTCTGAGGTCGTCGCCTACGGCGCAGGCGGCGGCTAAGGCGCCTGCGAAGGCGTCGCCGGTACCGGTGGAATCAACGAGGTCGATGAGGAAAGTCGGGATATGGTCGGCGCTTTTTCTGTCCACGACCATACAGCCGCGTTTGCCCATAGTGATTACGGCGGCGCCGGCGCCGCGGGCAATCAGGTCGGAGGCGACGAGCTTGGCGGTGCGGATGTTCGCGGTTGAACGGTCGGTAATGAGGGCGGCCTCGTAGAGGTTTGGAATGAGTATATCGGCGGAGAAGCACTCGGCGGGCAAGGCATCCTCGTTTTCTGCGTTGGTTGATTCGATGGCGCCGGCGGGGTCGAAGATGACCTTTGTGCCGTGGAGTTTTGCCGAGAGGATTGCCTTTGCGACGGCCTGCTTCGGCAGCCGGCCGTGAACAAGGCAGATGTCGGCGTCGGCGATAAGCTCATCGGCGGCCTCGATGTCCTCGGCGAGCAGGGCGGTATTTGCACCCTCGTAGGTCAGCGAGGCGTTCTCGCCGACGGAATCGACGATAGTAACCACCACGCCGGTATTCATTGCCCTGGCGGTGTAGAGGTGCTCGGTACAGATGCGGTTCTGGTCGAGAATGGCCCTTACGGTGCCGGCGAAGGGGCACGAGCCGATTTTACCGATGAGGTGGACTTCGCAGCCGCACAGGGCGGCCTGGACGGACTGATTGATTCCGGCGCCTGTCGCGGTGTATGAGAATTCCGAGCCGGCGATGTCTTCTCCGGGCTGCGGCATCCGGCTGCACCGCACGGCTATATCGACGTATGTGGCGCCGACGACAACGACTTTTGGCATCCTTGCTGACATCTATATCCTCAAACCGGTTTCGCCGTCGATAAGTGTAACAGCCGTCTATCAAATTGCAAAGTTTTTTTACCGGTCCGTAAATCTTCTCGCCGACAAGCTCGACAGCTCCGGCGTCGTGGTCTTTGCCGGCGGGTTAGAAGCCCTGGAGCCACTGCTCGCTGAAGGCGAGGGCATCGTCGATGCCGACGAAGCCGTCGCCGGTTAATTCGGCG
>CAZPDW010000193.1:0-2282 GCA_964585535.1 uncultured Pirellulales bacterium | reverse complement strand
GAGGACGCCATTGGCAGGGCGATACTGGACTTTAGCTATAATGACGGCTGGCGAAGGGTGACCGACGGCGGCGGGTTCTCACTGAATATCGTCGATGAAAATGCAGATGCGAACCTCTGGGGCGACAAGGCGAACTGGGCTGCGAGCAAGTATAAGGGCGGTACACCCGGCAGTGATGATTCGGGCCTGCTGGCTGAGCACTCGATAGCAATCAACGAGGTGGTGGCGCACACAGATGCCTATCCGAACGACCAGATAGAGCTAAAGAACACAACCGGCGGCTCAATCAATATAGGCGGCTGGTATCTCAGCGACTCTGACGAGAACTTGCTCAAGTACCAGATTGCACCAGGTACAAGTATTGGTGCAGGTAACTATTTAGTGCTGACAGAGGATGACGATTTCGGGGGTGCGTTTGCATTGAGCGAGTACGGTGAGACGGTATATCTGACGAGCAGTGACGGCGGTGTGTTAACCGGCTATCGTGAGCAGGAGGACTTCGGCGCCTCGGAGAACGGCGTTTCGTTCGGCAGGTATCAAAAGAGCACGGGGACATACAACTTTGTGGCGATGAGCTCGCCGACATTTAGCAGCGGCAGCAACGCGTATCCTGCGGTCGGGCCGATTGTCATTAACGAGATTATGTACAACCCTGCGTCGGGCGGCCAGAACGAGGAATACATCGAGCTTCGCAACATCACCGGCAGTGCGGTGAACCTCTATAAGATAATCGACTCGAATGTCGTGGGTTGGAAGTTCACGAACGGAATCAAATATACCTTCGGCGCGGTATCGATACCCGCCAACGGGTATCTGTTGGTGGTCAAGACAGACCCTGTGTACTTTAAGACGCTGTACTCTGTCCCCGGCGACATTACGGTGTTAGGCCCTTATGAAGGACGTTTGAGCAACGGCGGCGAGAAGGTTGAGCTGAGCAAGCCGGGTGACCTCGATGATTGGGGCCAGCAGACGTATATCCGTGTTGACAGGGTTGTTTACAGCGACGGCTATCATCCGGACAATCCATGGGAGAGTGACCCGTGGCCGAGCAGCCCTGATGCGGGCGGCGATTCGCTCAACCGAAAGGTCGGCAGCGATTACGGCAATGACATAGCGAACTGGGAAGCCGCGACAGCTTCGCCCGGAGCCGTCAACAAGTAAAACCGACAAACCGTAATTACAGCAGCTTACAGCCGGCCGGTCGTGGGGAAACCGGCCGGCTGCTTTTTCGCAGTGGGGTATGAAATTTTTGCAAAAACCGCTTGCAAGCAGACCTGTGCCGATTATACTTTAGCAGCGGTTTTTGCGGGTGTAGCTCAGTGGTAGAGCGTCACGTTGCCAACGTGAATGTCGTGGGTTCAAGTCCCATCACCCGCTTTAACGGATTGTGTTATGGTTGCTATTGAGGATTTGGTGGATATATGATGGCTGAGGAACAGGAGAAGACCACATCAAAGAACACGGTAACAATAGAACAAGCCGGGCCGTGCAGGAAGAAGGTCATAGTTGAGATACCGGCTGAGACGATAAAGGAGCGGACGGACGAGCAGTATAGGGAACTTGGTAAAGAGGCAGTCGTGCCGGGCTTTCGCAGGGGCAGGGCGCCCCGGCGGCTGTTAGAGAAGAGGTTCGGCAAGGAGACGAGCAAGCAGACAAAACTCAAACTTCTCAGCGAGGCAAGCGAGTCGGCGATAAAGGACAATGCCCTGGAGGTCCTGGGGGATACGGATATCGACCACGAGAAGATTGAGCTTCCCGCCGAAGGGCCGATGAAATTTGAGTTCGAGGTGGAGGTGCGTCCGGAAATTGAGCTGCCGCCGCTCGAGGGTATCGAGGTTGAAAAAAAGCCGCTTAAGGTTACGGACGAGCAGGTTGACAGGGAAATTGAACGGCTGTGTCGTTTGTCGGGCGTGTGGGCGCCGAGGCAGGGCGGCGTTGTCGAGGTCGATGACCGGATAATCGCCGATGTGATATTGAAGGTCGAAGACGTCGAGGAGCAGGAGAAACTCGATAATACCGAGATATATGTAAGGCACAATGGTTTTGTCGGCGCTGTTCCGGTTGAAAATCTCGATGAGCTTCTTGCGGGCGCCAAAGTCGGGGACGAGCGGCAGACGAACGTGCAGGTGCCGAAGACGTATTTCAGGGAGCAATACCGGGGCAAGGAGGTGGATATCCACATCAAGGTAGAGGATGTCAAACGGCTCAGGCCGGCTGAGCTGAATGAAGATTTTCTCAAGCGCTTAGGCGTTGAGAGCGAGCAGGAGCTGCGTGAGGGTATC
>CAZPDW010000192.1:0-2295 GCA_964585535.1 uncultured Pirellulales bacterium | reverse complement strand
CTTTGATATCGCCGATGACCTCATTTGCCACACGAAGCTTCCTGGCCCGGCTGCGAGTGGAAGAGCGATGCGTGTAACCGACCGTCCTGACACCGCTTAAAGCACGCGAGACAGCCAGCGTAATCGAGCCGCCCAGCAAACCCAGACCTACTACGGTTACTTGCTGTAAATCCTTCACGGTTAAGACCTTACGAAAAGTTCGTCCATAAAAAGAGCAACTAAAAAGTAATGTAACAAGCGGCTGATGTCAATTTTTTTCTTTCATTTGTGCCGAATAATCGGTAACATTGTTAATTTGGAATGCGCTGCCGATGGATTTGGCAAGTAAAACAAGGTACCTGAGACCGCTGTCAGCGGACAGGATTTTTTTATGGGTAGCTTCTGAGTTGTGTAAACATTGCCGCTTTTTTGGAAGCCCGTGTGTAGTCATCGAACTTTTATCTTATGGCAGAATCAAAAAATAACGGGATTGGTGAAGGCGATTACCTTGAGTTTGAGCAGAAGGTCGCCGACCTCGACAGCCAGATGGACGAGCTGCGCCGCCTGAGTTCGGTCAAGGGTATAGATTACTCGGCGGAGATTCGCCGCCTTCAGCGCCAGCAGGTTGCCGAGCTGAAACGCGTTTATTCAACTCTCAACGCCTGGCAGACCGTTCAGGTCGCACGGCACCCCAAAAGGCCTTTGCTGAAAGATTACCTTAACCTGATGGTGAAGGATTTTCGTGAGCTGCACGGCGATAGGTGCTTCGGCGACGACCGCGCTATTATTACCGGCCTCGGCCAGATAGGCCGTGAAAAGGTCCTTATCATAGGTCAGAACAAGGGCAGAACGACAAAGGAAAAAATCGCCTGTAATTTCGGCTGTTCCAATCCCGAGGGCTATCGCAAGGCGTTGGCCAAGATGAAGTTCGCCGCAAAGTACGGCATTCCGGTCGTTACGCTTATCGATACCCCCGGTGCGTACCCCGGCATAGGCGCCGAGGAGCGAGGCCAGGCCCAGGCCATAGCCGTAAATCTCTTTGAGATGTCGCGCCTGCCCGTCCCCATAGTCTGCATCTGCATAGGCGAGGGCGGCTCCGGCGGGGCGCTCGGAATTGGCGTGGGAGACCGCTTCGCAATGCTCGAATTTGCCTATTACTCGGTGATTTCACCGGAGGGCTGTGCCGCTATCCTCTGGCGCGACGGCTCACAGGCACCCGATGCCGCCCAGGCCCTAAAGCTGACGAGCAAGGACCTGCAAAAGCTAAAGCTAATCGACGAAGTCATTCCCGAACCGCTCGGCGGAGCACACCGAAACATCCACGATACCGTCTATAACGTCGAGCGCTACATCGTCAGGACACTGTCCGTCCTCAAACGAATGAAGACAGAGAACCTGCTCGATAACAGGTACAAAAAACTCCGGCAGACAGGCAGCAACCACGCCCTAACCCTGCGCAGCGGAACCAGGGCCGCTAAAGCCAAAATTAAAGCCGCCGCGAAAACATCCTCTGGCAAATCCCGTCCCCTCACCGTCAAAGTTTAGCTCAACGCATTTTCGCTCTCGGCACTAAAGGTCTCTGGAAAAATCTTTGCCGCGGGGCCGATAAAATCTCGCCCTGCTCCGTGCAGTCCCCGCTCCCGCCGCTTTGAGATGTTCCTGCATTTTTTTTCGTTGAATTGAAGATGCGTTTGTGCAATAATATAGCCAGCTTAAGAAATGGGGGTTAGAAAAAACATTATTCTCAGAAAAACGGAGGTCGGGTTTTTGTCGGATTTGCAGAACATATTTCCCGAAAAAATCTACAGGCAATCCTGGCTGAAAAGCTGTTTTGGTGGGGGCGACACAATGAACACTACTCATAGAAGTGTGAAATCTCAAAGACCCGGCATCGTATTGCCCATGGTGGTGATATCGCTTGTTATATTGGTAACCATTGGCGCCGGATTTATGCAGCTTGACCTGCAAAGCAAACTGACGGCGATACGAGGTGCCGATGAAATCGGCGCCAGAACCGCCGCCGACGCAGGTCTGATTAAGGCGTTATACCTGATGAATCAAAGACTCGCGGTCAAACCCTTCAACGACGCCATGTTGCCGAAGGCGCATAATGAACCTTTGCCGAATGCCGACGGAACCTTCAACTACATAGTCTCGGGCAATAAAGCATCCGGCTACCGCATCATGGCGATGGGCGATGCCGTCCGCTCTCGAAGAAAGGTGAATGCCTCGCTGCAGCTAAAAGGGCTCTTTGACTTTGCAGTTTTCACAAAGGAAAAATTGGTGCTCAGGAACGGCACCACGGTGGATTGGTAT
>CAZPDW010000191.1:0-2308 GCA_964585535.1 uncultured Pirellulales bacterium | reverse complement strand
AAATAAAAAAATCCTTGACACATTTGGCCGACTCTATTAGTATGAACTATAGAAGACGGCAGAGAAAGGATTGTTCGGCGATTAAGGCATGAAGGAATATGCGATGACTCACAAGAAGCAAAAAACGACACAAGCGGCAATATCACACCAGGAAAGGAGGCGTATTATGTCAACGCCACAATATGGAAAAATTTTCATGGTTGTCACTGTCGGAATGGCAGTGCTGCTGGCAGTTGCGGCCGAGCCGGCCCGGGCAAAGAAAGGCCGAGCCGGAGCCGCCGCACGCAGTGCAACAGCCAAAACCCGGAGCGTTCAAAGGCCGTCCTCTCCGGCGACAAACCGGGTGCGCTCTCCGGCGCAAAGGTCCACCGCGACAACTCGAAGGTCAGGACCTTCGTTATCTCGACCGAGCGTTTCCAGACCCGCGCCAGCGCCTCGCTCGAGACCACGCCTGAGCACAAGAAGCTCCAGAACAAGGACTTCGGTTCCAAGAGCTGCCCGCAGCAGAGCCGCACCCGGCCGTTCTCATCTGAAAACGAGAACGGCCCGCAGGTCTGTAACCGCTCCATCGCTCGGCGGCTCGACGGTACGCTCGTCCCGTTCTTCGAGGGCTCGAGGCCCGGTAATCATCCACAGCCGGGGCCTCTGGAAATCGGCTGACTCGCTGCGCAGCGGCTCCGGCCGGGCAAACCGGGTAATAATACACAGAAAATCTGAAATCGCCGGCCCGATTATCACCTCGAAATACCGGCCGCTTGCGCCCGCAAAAAAGCTGCCTTCTCGCGGCGCCAAAAGCTCCCGCACAACCGCTCGAATCGCAAGAAAAATTAAGCCATCGGAACGACCGACCGCCAAACTTAACATAAGGGCAAAGACACACGCCGAGGCCGGTACGCGCCTGCGCGAAAGCTTTCGCACAGGCCGCTCAAGCCGCAAAACAATACCGGCAAGGACAACACGAGAAAAAGCCCCGTCGATAAAACCGCATCGACAAGTCCGGCCTGTAAACCGCACCGGGACAGTAAGAAGAAACGATACGCTTGTCGAAAGAATGCCTCGGGGCACCGAACACCGCAGGCCGCGGGCAACAACAAGGGTGATTTACGAAGACCGAACGCGAATCGTCCGCAAAAGCCCGCGATACGACCACGCCTATAGAGACCGTCGGCACCGCCTGTGTAACCGCATCATCTGGCCGAGATACCACTTCCCCGTCCGCTATCGCAGGGGGCCACGAGTTGCGTTCCGCTATGTGTACCCATACTACCGCCAGAGGTACATCTTCGTAAGCCTGGGCGGCTTCTGGCCGAGCGATTACCTGTACCTTCGCTACTACTGGTACCCGGCCCACTACTTTTACTGGTACGGCTATCAGCCGATTCCACGCGAGCTGTACGGCGATACCCACAATTACTACACCTACAACTACTACGGCAGCGATACCTCAACTTCCTACGGCGAGACCGCCGGTCTTGCTCCGGTGGACCATACGACCTTTGATGACGTCCGCGACAAGCTCGCCGCACAGCAGGCCGCCGGGCCCGCAGCCGAAACGCTTGCAGATACACTCTTTGACGAGGGCGTAAAGCGGTTCGGCGATGGCGACTATGCCGGCGCCGCCGAGAAATTCGCCGCGGCGATGGCCCTTGCACCCGAGGATATAATCCTGCCGTTCGCTTATGCCCAGGCGCTTTTTGCAGACGGCAGATATGCAAAAGCCGCCGGGGCGCTGCGGACCGCCCTGGAAATGCTCACGCCCGAACAGCAGGGCGTCTTTTATCCTCGCGGGTTGTATCTCGACGAGAACATTTTGACTACGCAGATTTACCGCCTCGCCGAGGAGGCCGGGCAGTACCCGTCCAATACCGACCTGCAGCTTCTGCTCGGCTACCAGTGGTTGGGCGTCGGCGAACTCGACAATGCCCTGCCGCCGCTGACAAATGCCAGGGATGATTACAAGAATTTCGCAGCGGCTTCGACGCTGCTCGAGCTGGCTGAGAAAATCAAACAGGAAAGCACCGAAGCTCCGGACAGCCCGCAGCAGGGAGAATAAACGATGAAAAAGATACGAATTATAGGATTGGTTCTCGCCGGTATTACGGCGACGGCCCTGTGCCCGACCGCTCGCTCGGCCGGCTGGCAGGAAGTTGCGGTCTATCCTTCGAGCCGGCAGCAGGAAAACCCGGCCGTCTGCGGTAATACGATTGTATTCCAGCAGCTCACCACCGCCGGCTGGGACATCTACGGCGCCGACATAGCAGACATACAAAACCCGTCGCCCTTTATTGTCGCCCAGTTTGACGACGAC
>CAZPDW010000190.1:0-2311 GCA_964585535.1 uncultured Pirellulales bacterium | reverse complement strand
ATTGACATCCTGGCTGAAGAATACAGCCGAAGCTGCCTCCTGACCGATGACCGTCGCCTGAAAAATCCACCTCAATGGTGAACATCACCGGCTGGCCGGAATCGTGTGCAAGATGAACCACTTTCCTGTCGAAGCCCGTCATCAAAAACGGGTCTGAAACCCGGCCCGCCTTGCCTTTTCGATTACTTCGGCAATTGACACCGGGGCCCCGCCCCTGGCCCTGGATTCGTCCGCAGCCGACATAAAAGCGTATATCTCGATTGTCTCTTCAGCCGGCACCGGCGACCTGCCGGTCTTAAAGAACTTCACAATCTCATCGACCAACGGCTCATAGCCCGTGTATTTGCCCGCAGGCGAAATGCCCTTTGTCCCGAACACCATGGCCCCATAGTCAATTTTGCCCGTATGCAGACCCCGGAACGTCCCCACTCTGCCGTCTTGCCATACACCCACCACAAACTCATAGTCCTTTGTCTGAACGCGACTGACGCTCTCACAGCCCGTACCCATTATCGTAAAAAGAATCTCCACCCCGTGTATGCCGTACCAGTACAAATCCGGATGATGCTCCTCGAGGTGGCAGGGGCTGTACGCATCGCACCCGAGCACCTTGCCAACGTTATCATTGTCCCGCATCCCGATTATCCCCGGGCCAAAACGCAGCGATGAGCTCGACCAGCAAGGTACGTTCTTCTCCCTGGCTAAACGAAATATCTCAATCACGTCCGCCAGATTCCCCGCCATCGGTTTATCGATAAAAACGCTCTTGCCTGCCGCTATCACCGGCCTTACCTGCCTGAGATGTGGCCGACCGTCAACACTCTCCAGCAACACACCATCGACCTTTCTGCAAAGCTCTTCAATACTGCCAACTATCTCTACGCCGAATTTGCCGCGCAGCTCTCTCGTATAGCCCTCCACCCGGCTTGCCGATGAATGAACGTCCGGCGAGCCGCCGGGATAGCCCGCCACGACCTTACAACCGTACTTATTCTCGGCGTTGTTAATAATTTGCGTAAAGGCAATCACATGCGACGTATCAAGCCCTATCATACCAAGGCGAAATACATCCTCCCCGGCCTGTGCCTGCATCGGCGTCCCAACAAGCACAATTAAAGAAACTGCCCATAATGCCGTCCTGTGCATCTTCATATCTCCCTGAATTGACTAATCCGCAGAAAAAGCATTCTTGTCCAAACCATTTTGGCTGCCTCTTTGCAGTCGTACTTTCAAACAACCCTCAAAGTGGCGACAATTCTACTGCACACACTCTAAGGTATCAATACTTTTCCTGATACACCAGCCGCTCACATCAATTCTACAATACTCAAATTGACCGGCTTGCAGCCGATGACGCGTTTGTTGCCACAGATTAGCCAATCTGCTATACTGACTGCAGGCTATACACGTTGCAAAGGAAATGAAGATGAGAAAGAAAGTTTTATTCACACTTGTCGCAGCAGGGTTGCTCACCGCCCCGGCCCTTCGAGCGGCACAGAAAACCGGCCGCATAAGCCAAAACGATATAAAGGCATATCTCTACTCGATTATGCCGAGCCGCGGGCACGTGAAGAACTTTATCGCCGGCAAGCAAGGCCCCGAACAGCTCAGCAAAAACGCCGGCTGGACGTTTGACGCCGACCTCGGATGGATAATCAGCGACTGTGTGCGTCGAGACGGCGTGGATAAATCGAAAACATTTTATCACTACGAACCCGACGGCGCCCGCAGGGTAATCAACTTCGCCGACAGGCCCTGCCGAATCCATACATTCGGCGACAGCTTTACCCACTGCGACCAGGTCAACGACTCCGAGACCTGGCAGGAATTTCTCGCCGCTCACCTGCAGGAGCCGGTGCGCAACTACGGCGCCGGCGGCTACAGTGTCTATCAGGCATACCTGCGGATGCTGAAGGTCGAGAAAAACAACCCTGCTGAGTATATTATTCTCAATATCTGGGACGACGACCACTACCGCAATCTGGACGCCTGGAGGCCCATCCGTTTCGGGCGCATCATTCCCGACGATTTCACCCTGCCGCACCTGCGGGTTAATTTGCAAAAAGGCCTCTGCGAACAGGTGCCGAACCTCTTTCATAAACCCGGTGAAGTATATCGGCTCTGCGACAGGGCCTTTGTGTACAAAATCTTTAAGGACGACCCCGTTTTGCAGGTGATGCTGAGTTTAAGGAAAGGCCGGGCAATCTCGCCAAAGCTCGTCAGCCCGGTCGCAGTCAGCTTCGGCATCGCACAGGAGCCAAACGAACAAACCGCCGCTAAAAAGAAGATTGAGGATATGTACACCGAGGCC
>CAZPDW010000189.1:0-2364 GCA_964585535.1 uncultured Pirellulales bacterium | reverse complement strand
CAGCGGAGATTTCACCGTATATTTACGGGCAGTTTATCGAGCACTTAGGCAGGTGCATTTACGGCGGGATATGGGCGGAGATGTTAGCCGACCGCAAGTTCTTCTACGCAGTCGGTGAGGATAAGTCGCCGTGGAAAGCGGTCGGGGACAATTCGTGCGTAACTATGGTGCAAGAAAATTCCTACGTGGGCAAGCAGACACCGGCGGTGAAGGCCAATGGGGACAGAAGCTGCGGGATTGTTCAGGGCAGTTTAGGTTTGGTTAAGGGCAAAAAATACGTGGGCAGGATAATTCTTGCCGGCACCGGTGATGTAAAGATTGAGGTTAGTCTTATATGGGGCGCCGGCCAAAACGAACGACAAACCATAACCATCGATACAGTTACCGAGGATTATACGAAGACACCGCTTGGTTTTACGGCAGGCGGCGCCACCGACGACGGGCGATTGGAAATAGTTGGACGAGGGACGGGGACATTCCACGTCGGGACGGTGTCGCTGATGCCGGCGGACAACGTCGAGGGTATGCGTGCGGATACACTAAAGCTGCTGCGGCAGCTCGATTCGCCGATATACCGCTGGCCCGGCGGCAATTTCGTCAGCGGCTACGACTGGCGCGACGGGGTAGGTATCGACCGGGACAAACGGCCGCCGAAGAAGAACCTTGCCTGGAACGGTCTGGAGTCGAATGACTTTGGGATTGACGAGTTTATGACGTTCTGCCGGCTGGCAGGTACAGAGCCGGCTGTTACGGTCAATACGGGTTTCGGGGACGCTTTTACGGCGGCGCAGGAGATTGAGTACTGTAACGGCGGCGGCGATACGGCGATGGGTAAATGGCGGGCCCAAAACGGCCATCCCGGGCCGTACAATGTTAAATGGTGGTTTGTGGGCAACGAGATGTGGGGCAAATGGCAGCTCGGGCAGATGCAGCTCAAACAATACGTTATCAAGCACAACCTCTTCGCCGAGGCGATGCGCAAAGTCGATGCGTCGATTAAGCTGATTGCCATAGGACAAACGGGGGCCTGGGACGAGCAGATGCTGACGAAGTGTGCGGACAATATGGATTTGGTTAGCGAGCATTTTTATTGCGACCGGAATAAATCGGTAACCCAGCACGTTCGGCAAATTCCGGGCAGGGTTCGCAGAATAGTGAAGGGCCATCGGGACTACCGCAAGAGGTTCGGCTCGCTCGAAGGAAAGGATATTCGTATTGCTATAGACGAGTGGAACTACTGGAGCGGCGAGAAGGGACGCTATTATCTTATGGATGCCCTGGGTATTGCCGAGGGTCTGCACGAGATGTTCCGCAACAGCGACATTGTGTATATGGCCAACTATGCCCAGACGGTCAATGTTCTGCCGGCCATCAGCACAAGCAAGACCGATGCCGTTTTCACAACGAACGGGCTGGTGCTCAAGCTTTATCGACAATACTTCGGGCAAGTGCCGGTGGCAATAGACGGCGACCGAAAGGGGATGGATATTGCGGCGGCGTGGAGCGGGAATCGCGATGTGCTGACCGTCGCGGCAGTCAATCCCACGAAGTATAAATTTGAAATTGTGCCGGCTGTAAAAGGCGCTGCGCTGAGAGGCGAGGAACAACTGCACTTCATCAGCGGTTCGGACCCGATGGCCTTCAATGAGCCGGGCCAAAAGCCGCAGGTAAAAATCGAAACCGAGCAGCTATCGGGCTCGGCGGAAAAGCTGGCGGTTCGGCCGCTGAGTATTAACATTTATGTGCTTTCGGTTCGGTGAAGGCCGGAACAGAATTTATTCTGTAATGATGCAATGTGGGTCTTCAGTTTGGATTTTGAGAAGGGGACATCGTGATGGAATGTAAAAGAGATGAGAATCTCAAACACTGCAATTGTTCGTATCCCGGCTGCGACAAGAAGGGTGTGTGCTGTGAATGTATCAGTTATCATTTGTCGCTGAAGGAGCTTCCCGGCTGTTGTTTTCCGGATTCGGTGGAGAAGACATACGACCGTACTTTCAAGGCATTCGCCAGGGCGTGGGGGCTTTGACTCGTATTGCGTATACCCCTTCGGTAGGGATAAATTGACACTGATTTATGTTAGCTGGGTATTATACTTTGTTGCGGGTTGGACGATAGTGACTCCATCAGAGCTTGTCACTTGACCATAACGCACCTTCTTGTGCAGTAAGGGTTTATGGAAGTTCAATAACTACCCCTTACATCGTCATTGACAGGCGGTGCGTCTTGAATTGAACCTTCCTCCTGAAAATCCTTCAAAAAAACCCGAAATTTGAGTTGCTTTTGGGTTGAATTCTGGTCTAATTTGTGGTATAGTAGGAGAAACTGCTGGGGGGTGGTTATAAGATGAGTTGAGGAGAGCGG
>CAZPDW010000188.1:0-2380 GCA_964585535.1 uncultured Pirellulales bacterium | reverse complement strand
TGAACTTCGCGGCCCGGCGAATCGCCGGCTCAGCCAGCGCCTTGACCACGACCTCCGGGCCTATCCCCGCCGGGTCGCCCATAGTAACCCCAACCACCGGCTGGGCATTTATCGAATTGTGGTTTTCGGTAATGTCCATACGTTCGCGCCGCCTATATTTATCGTGGCAGCTTAAAACCCGAGCTGTTTTAGTTTTTCGACGGTCAGGTTATTGTTGCGGGGCAGGATGTTTTCGAGGTATTTTTTAACCGTCTTTGTGATTATATCGATTTCGATGTTGACTGTGTCGGTTATTTTGGCCGAGCCGAGGGTGGTTTCTTTCAGCGTCTGTGGTATCAGGGTGACGGTGAAGGCGTTCTGGTCGAGTGCGGCGACGGTGAGCGAGACGCCGTCAACTGCCAGCGAGCCCTTCGGTATCAATTGGCTGAGCAGTTTGGGCCCGGCGGTGAATGTGATTTCGGTGAAGCCGGCCTGTCTTTTGATTTGTTTTATTTTTGCGGTGCCGTCGATGTGGCCGAGGACGAAATGGCCGCCGATGCGGTCGGATGGCTTCAGCGCCAGCTCGATATTGACCTTCGAGCCGGGCTTAAGCGCTGCGAGGTTCGAGATTTTCATAGTTTCGGGGCTGATATCGAAGTCGGCTCGGCTTGCGGAAAGTTTTGCGATGGTAAGGCAGACGCCGTTTATGGCGATGCTGTCGCCGTTTTTTATCTGCTCAGCCGGTGTCTCAAGCTCTACGGCAAGCACGGCGCCGCTGCCGCTTCGGGCGAGCGATTTTACGGTACCAACTTGCTGGATAAGCCCTGTGAACATTTGCAATTGACTATTTACGATTTTCGATTTATTATTGAGCACAGAAGAGCAACGGAATTATTACATTGATTGTACCGAACGGGGCGATAATAATCAATTATCAAATAGTGAAGGGAGCGCGGGCTTATGAGTGGGTTTTTGAAATTATTGGTGTTAGTGATAGTGGTGGTGGGTGTGGTTTTCCTGGCGAAGCGGTTCATCAGTTCGGAGATTGCGAAGACCGAGTCGAACGAGCCGAACTCGTTTTATGATGTGGCGGCCGAGGATGATGCTCGGCTTCGGGCTGAGCCGAATGTGGTTGTGAAGCTGCCGTCGGGCAAGACGGAGCCGTTGACGTTCAAGGAGCTTTTGCCCGAGCAGCAAACGGATGCCGAGCAGTTGTTTGAGATGGCACTGGCTCAGCGGAAGATGGGCCGGCTGCCGGGGGTGCGCTACGGGCAGATGGTTCAGTATTGCAGGATGATTATCGAAAGGTACCCGCTCAGCGAATACGCATACAAAGCCAGGAGAATGTTAGCCGAGGTGCCGAAGCGGTACTGGGACAGGTATAAGATTACCGAGAAAGAGGTATGGGTTCCGAAATAAGGCAAGGCAAGCGCAAGTTATTCAAGGAGGAAAAACAGATGGCGGCCACATCATCAATTTCGACGATACCGGTCATATCGATAGAGGCGGGTTGTCTTCCTGAGGCGTGGGAGAAGGCGATGTTGGCGGTATGGGAGAGGGGGCTCGAGATAAAGACGCAGTACGATAAGCCGGGGGACCCGCCGAGCAGGGATGCGACGGCGATGATTGCGATAGCCAACCCGTTTAACGAGCCGAGGATACACAAGAATTTTCCCGGCGGGCCCGAGGAATTGGAGGCGTATCGGCAGGAGGTGGTCGGCGGTATTCACGACCACTGGATAGATGCGGCGGCGGGCAAGTGGACATATACGTATCACGAACGGCTGTTTTCGTATTGCCCGGTGGAGGACATCAGGCGGGCCGATGCGCCCAAGCCGTTTAAGCGGGTGGACCAGGTTCAGTACATTATTGATTGTCTGTCGAGCGTTACGCATACCCGGCGTGCGCAGGCGATAACGTGGATGCCAACGGCGGACCCGCAGACGAACGACCCGCCCTGCCTGCAGCGGATATGGTGCCGGCTTATCGAAAACGGCGACGGCTCGATGTCGCTGAATATGAATGCTCACTGGCGAAGCAGAGACCTTTACAAGGCGTGGTTTATGAACGTCTATGCCCTGACGGATTTACAGCGGAAGATTGCCGAGGGTATCTCGGAAAAGACCGGCAGGCGGGTTTCGGTGGGCGGATACGTTGATATCAGCGATTCACTTCATATTTACGGCAGTTATTTTCGAGAGGCGGCGCCGGAGATAGAGAAGATGAAGTCGAGTTCGTTTACGCTGCGAGCGTGGGAGAGTACGCATCCGGCCTTCGAGGAGATGACGAACGAGGCCAGGGCCAAACTGGCCGAAGACCCCGACTGGTATGCAAAGGCGAGGGGGTAATTGGAACTATGTTGAGAATTTAGAATTGCGAAGAGGTGCTTTTGTGGTGTTAA
>CAZPDW010000187.1:0-2403 GCA_964585535.1 uncultured Pirellulales bacterium | reverse complement strand
AAACTGCCAAACCCGGGCTGTAATGCTGACGATAGTGGGATATGCAAAAGCAGAATATGACTTGCTTTTGGCGGTTTTTTTGGTATAATATAGGACCGGCATCGTCGGCAGGGCCATTCGATGCCAGATGTTGGCGTTTTAAGGAATGAATGATGAGAAACGCTTTAAGCGGTATCCTAACGGTACTGGCAGTAACAGCTTACGCGGCTTTTGCGGCTCCTGAGCCGGCTATTGTGCCCGCCCCGGGCGAGTGGACGGTTGAGGTTGCATTTGAGGGGCCACAGCAGATTTCGATTCGGCAGGGCGGTGAGCACAGCAGGCCGCAACGGTTTTGGTACGTTATAGTTACGCTCACGAACAACACCGGCAGGGACGTGGAGTTCTACCCGAAATGTGAGCTGATGACGGATACTTTTGAGCTGTTGGACGCGGTTAATGGGGCGTCGCCGGTGCTGATTGGCAGGATGAAGGCGCGTCACCAGCAGAAATATCCGTTCCTTGAGCCGCTGGAAACCGTTGGCAATAAAATACTCGAGGGCGAGGACAACGCCAGGGAAGTGGCTGTTATCTTTGCGGATTTTGACCCGCGGGCAAAGGGCGTCAAGATATTCATAACCGGGCTGAGCAACGAGACGGCGGTGGTGGAGCATCCGGTGGAGAAGGACGCAAATGGTGAGCCGGTAAAGGTTTATCTTAGAAAAACGTTGGAGCTTAGCTATAAGCTGGGCGGCGATGCGTCTTTCAGGGCGGAGCAAAAGCTGGAGTTCGGAGGTCGGCGCTGGGTGATGCGCTGACGGAATTTGCGGCGTGGCCGGGCCGGCGACGGCCATTCACCCCGTGCAAAAGGCCTCGAAAAGCCGGAGCCCCGGCTGATACCGCCGGGGCCCGTTTTCTCGTCGGCGAAAGGGAGGAGGCCCTCGCCGGCTGCGTCCGGCTCACGTAACGTCTTTTGTGCACGGCTGGCTGTTACATCTTCGCCCGGCCCTCTCGGCCTAAAAACCGTACACAGGTTTGAGCTGCTCGCCTGTTGGCAGTGTGGGATAATACTCACCCCTTGTGCCTACCCAGCCGACGCCCTGGCGTCTGAGCCGAACCTGAACTATCGAGCCGTTGCTGTTGGTCACATTTACGATGGCCGAGTTCATATCGTTTTGCATAGCCCGCAGTTGCGTCTGCTGCTTCTGCTTGTCGCTCTCGTTGCCTAAGATATAGCCGGCTCCGCCGCCAACCGCCGCTCCTATCAATGTTGATTCCGTGCTGCGTCCAGCCAATTGGCCTATTCCCGCGCCGGCCAGTGCGCCCACGGCTGAGCCGGTCTGCGCATCGTTCTGGCAGCCGGCAACGAAGATAAATCCGCAAACCGCCGCCAACACAAAACTTATTGTGATTATTCGCCTTGCCATTTTGCACCTCCTTAACTGTCAATAAAATTGTCGATTGTCTTCGAGCCAGTGCGAAGCCATCTCGGCGAAGTCGGCAAAATCCACTTTGCAGTCGCCGTTGACGTCGCCTTCGATACCGCCCGTGCAGAACGCCACATCCTCACCCGTAAGCTCGACGGCGTATATATTCCAGACGCCGCTGCGGTCGTCCTGCCAGACGACGACGTTGCCGCTTATGGCGGGATTTACCTGGTTGTGCGGCTCGTCGGTTATCCTGAACTGCCTGGCCGTGCTGAGGTTGTAGCCGAATATGTCCCAGTTGCCGTAGCGGTCGTCCTGCCAGACGACAATATGGCCGTCTATGTCCGGGTTCTTTTCAAAAGAGCTAAGCGAGGTCAGCGGATATTCCCAGGGCCTGCCCGGAATCGATATATCGGCTGCGAATATGTCCGAATCGCCGAAGAAATCGTCGCTGGAGACCACTGTCGAGCCGTAAATGGCGGGACTGTTCTGGTCATAATCGAAGCCGGCGACGAGGTAATGTACGAGATTTTCAGTATCGGTAATATCGGTGCTGAAGACGTCGAAATCGCCTTCATTTCCGTCCTGCCAGACGACCATATCCTGGGAGATGTCGGGCGTCCGCTGGTTGCCAAGAAAAGGTGTAACCTCGAAGTAGGGCGGCGGATTGGCCGAGCCGCTTATGTCGGCGGCGGCGATGTCCCAGTCACCGTAGTAGTTGTCCTGCCAGAGGACGATATTGCCGTCAATAGCCGGGTTTGTCTGGTCGTAGTCGAAGGCGCCGATTGCCAGAAGCGTGCAGGGGTCGGCCAAATCCAGGCCGTAGATGTCCCAGTCGCCATAGTAGTTGTCCTGCCAGACCACGATGTCGCCATAGATGGCAGGGTTGACTTGGTCGTCGGCAAACTGTGCGACAATAAAGGGCGATGGGTTTTGGATATCGCTGATGTCGGCGCCGTAGATGTCCCAGCCGGCGGTGGTGAGCTGCTGGAATACAATC
>CAZPDW010000186.1:0-2425 GCA_964585535.1 uncultured Pirellulales bacterium | reverse complement strand
CCCGCCACTTCCGGCGTATCCGAGAACCAGAACGTATCCGATTCATCCACTTCAAGCCGGTCGCTGCGGTAGAGTATGCAGTTGGGTTGCCACCTCGTCGCCCCGTCTCTGCCGACGCCTTTTTCAGCGTACTCAGGCAATGCTTCCCGGATATCATCTTTCTGAAATCGCACTGCCTCCTGCAGCCCGACAACGTCCGCCCCGTAATCGCGAATAACATCAAACGCCAGCCCGCGCCTCTTCGACCAGTTATTCTCGCCGTCATCGGCCGTTCCGGTGCGTATGTTAAAGCTCATCACGCCGACATCAATCGCATTGTCCGCGCCTGACCCGGCTTGCCGTGAACAAGAGCATAGGCAAAGCAGCAGCACAAACATCAGACCGGCGCACAACCCAGCCGCTACCGCCACCTTCGAGAGCTTCGGCTCACGGCTCGACTGCTGCGCGTCCTTCCCGCTCTTGGTTTTTTCCTGCTCAGCCATAAGTGCTCCATTTCTCCGTATCCATTATACCGCTAACTCACCCTGCGTGTTGCGGGAACATATTTGCTGTTGCCTCCCGAAGCCTACGAATGTTTTAGCAGAAAACTGGTTTGCTTGTCGGCGGGGAGTACGAATCGGCAGTGGCCGGGCGGCGCAGCAGCGGATAACTTATCGAGTATAAGCTCTTCTTCTTTCTTTACGACCAGCTCGCCCCGGCAGCCGGGTGGAAGCGTAATCGTAATCCGTCGGTCGCCGAGCCGGCCTTCGGACTTGAAGCATATCGGTCCGTTGACCGTATGCGTAACGATATCGACCTTTCCGATGTCTGCCAACTGGGGCCTGATTTCGCATCTGCCGAAACCCGGCTCCAACGGCTTTATCCCCAGTATGGCCGTATAGAGTGCAATCAGCGGCGCAACCGGGCAATGGCTCCACTGGTCACGCGAGTCCGGACGGACATGCCAGTGCTCCTGCAGCGTATTGTTCAAAATGACCGAGTCCAGATTCGCCCAGCGCCTGCGCAAATCATCAACTATCACATCCGCCCTGCCAACCTTGGCCAGCGCCCAGTATCGCCAGATAGCGTTACCGGGATAACACATCCGCATGTTCCCGCCTGGCTTCGCCAGGGCTTCAACACTTCTTTCCGTCTTTCCGTCCGGACACTGGTCGAACAAAACCGCCATAGAAAGTGTCCGTTCGTGCAGGCGAATCTGCCCTTCCTGCCTGAGCCACGGCAGGTTATCCACAAACATCCCCTTCTCATCCGACCAGAAACGCTTCACCGTCGCATCGTACAGCTCCTTGCCGAAGCCAATCGCAAAATCCCGCTCCTTCGCTTCCCCGAACTGCCCGCACAACCGGGCAAACGCCGTCCCTAACATCGCCGACGCATACAGGTTGAACGCGCACTGCTTGTGCTGCTGCTTTTCAAACGTGTTGTCCAGCCATACCCAGGGCACGCCGATATCGACGACCGGCAGCAGCCCATTCTTATCCTGAATGCTCTTGAGATAGTGTGCGAATCTGACTAATCGCAAAAACGGTTCTTCCAGCGCCGTGGTGTCACCTGTATAAAGCCAGTGATTGTAGCAATCGAAATTGAACTGCACTCCGTGATCCAGGAGCGGGCCCCACGGCGTCAAATCCAGCTCGCGCGATGATATCCGGTTGAGCCGGTCATACGCCGGCCAACAGTCGAGAAAATACCCCGCCTTGGTTATCCCCTGGCTGAATGTCCGCACAAATCGCGCGGGCAGTCGCGTCTCGCCGAACGCAAGCCATATCGTATGCAGTTGATGGGCCCCATCGCCGCTGTACTGCTGCCGCTCACGTCCCATGCCGTCCACGCAGGTCTCCTGCGCGCAGTTATGCAGCGTATTGACCGTCGCGTCCATCAGCCGCTGCAGCTTCGCGTCTTCCAGTGTCACCTTCGCCTCATTAGGCCATGGGAAAATTCGCCGGCGCACGCGGACCTTGCTGATATTCACCACTCCTCCGGCTTTGTGAATGTGAAGTTGCAGCCAGCGCAAACTCTCGAAATCAAACGTCTCGAAGTGGTTGACGCCCTCTTTACACGTAAACCTCGTCCACGAATTCAGATGCGTATTCAACAACGCCGGTCCGCCAACCTTATGACCCTCATGCACCATCAATTCGACAACCGTTCCTTCACCGGCCTCGATCGTGAACATCGGCCAGCCGACGATTTGCTCAGCTAATTCAAACGTAAGCCCTGCCGCCATGCTCGGACTCGACTCGTCGAATCTCACTTCCCAGCCGTCACCCGACTTCTTTGCACACCCCCTGCGGTCAACTTCAAACGCATCCGGTGTCACAACTTCGAAATACTCCTCAACAGGCCGCCTCCACTTTATCCACATCGACTCCGTCAGCTTTGTAACAGGGACCTCGTATTCTCGCATCTTCGGCACCGTCCGTGC
>CAZPDW010000185.1:0-2457 GCA_964585535.1 uncultured Pirellulales bacterium | reverse complement strand
CGAGCCTCATAAGAAACTTCATGGGGGACGATACCCTCGTCCTCACAATAAGAGGGAGAAAATATACCCCTCAATTCTCTTTCAACATTGGAAAGCATCGCATAACTGCAAAAAGTGTCCAAACAGAAGTTGACGCTGGGTACGAGGGCAGAGATCAAGTAGTCCTCGTCGAAGCAAAAAATGCCGCTGCCAGAAACACAATAATTCGTCAACTATATTATCCATTTCGCCAATGGCAAACCCACACACAAAAAACGGTAATGACCCTTTTCTTCGAAAAGGCCGCCGATGTTTTCTCCATTTGGCACTTCCGGTTCGCAAATATAGACAACTATAACAGCATTCAGCTTGTTAAAGCTGGCAAATTCCAGATTAAGAAACCATGACATCAATCGATGATTACACTCCCGAGTTCACTACGGTGTGGTCATTTCCTGAGCGGGGGAGTTGGGCAACGCATAAGGGGGACTATCGGGGGAATTTTGCGCCGCAGGTGCCTCGTAATATTATCGAGATGTACAGCAAGGCGGGCGATTCGGTTCTTGACCCGATGGTGGGGGCGGGGACGACGCTTGTCGAGGCGAAACTATTGGGTAGAAACTGTCTTGGGCTTGATATTAATCCCGATGCGATAAAGCTGGCGGAAGAGGCGTTGAAATTCAAACACACACTTGTGACTCGGCAAAAGGCGGACGTTGCAGACGCCAGAAACCTGTCTTTTTTGAAAGATAACAGCTTCGATTTGGTTCTGACGCATCCGCCTTATATGAATATTATCAAATACTCCGAAGGCGCAATAGAAGGCGATTTATCGAATATCGGTTCTCTGCCGAGGTTTTGTGACGAAATCGAAAAAGTCGCCGCCGAATGTCACCGCGTCCTGAAACCAGACAAATACTGCGCGATACTTATCGGTGATACCCGCAGGGGCAGGCACTTTGTGCCGTTGGCGTTTAATGTGATGCGGCGGTTTCTTAAGGTCGGGTTTGTGCTTAAAGAGGATATAATCAAGCTTCAGCACAACTGCTCGGCAACGGCGAGATGGAAAGGTAAGGCTCAAAGCCAGGGGTTCTACCTCATAATGCACGAACATCTGTTTGTATTTCGCAAACCCAGGCCCGGCGAGGACTTGTCTCGACTGAGATACTCCACCGCATTGTAAAACCAAACACAGATGTGTTGACGCGCACGTCGCCGTGGGTTACTATTTGCGAAAATCAATTACAATTAGGAGAAGTCGCCCATGGTCAGGAAGAGTCTTGCTGTTCTCGTCGCCGTTATGTTTGCATCCGACGCCTATGGTTATGAGCAGTATCCGGGGCGGCGGATTTATGTCAATCATGTCGGGTATCGGCCTGGAGCGGCTAAAATTGCGGTGGCGAAGGGGACGAAGACCAGCGAGTTCGAGGTATTCGACGTTGTAACGGGCAGAGCGGCATTTAAGGGTAAGTTTGAGGCCGGGCGGGGGGACTTCGGTACATATCTGGTTGGGGATTTCAGCGGGCTTAAAGATGCGGGCCGGTACGAGGTTCGCGCCGGTGCCGGGCGGAGCGTGCCTTTTGCGATTTCGGAGGATATTTATCAGGGCCCGATACAAAAAAACGTGTGGTATTTTTCGGCGCAGCGGTGCGGGCCGAGCACCACCGGTTACCACGGCCCCTGTCACCTGGACGACGGCAAGCGATTGGACAACGGCAAACACCAGGATGTTACCGGCGGCTGGCACGATGCGTGCGATTTGCGCAAGTGGGTCGGCCCCACGCTTTTGGGGATGATTGGCCTGGCAAAAGTTGCGGAGGTGCTGAAACCGGACTGGGATTATGGGCGGATAGTGGAGGAGCTGCGTTGGGGAAATCGCTATTTTCTCTCGATGCAGGAGCCGGCGGGGTACGTGATGAGTTACTGCGGCGGGGATGACGGCAACCGGTGGACGAACAATAAGACGGGTGACGAGGACGACCGGCCTATACATACCGAGCCGGCTTCTGCGAGTGCGCAGTTCGATTTCATCGCGGCCGAGGCGATGACGGCACGGCTTACGCACAAGCAAGACCCAATCTATGCGGACAAGTGCCTGCGGTCGGCGGTGAAATGCCTCGACTATTGCCGGCGGAAAAAGATTGCGAAAAACGCCCTCGACCTCGGAGCGGCAATCATCGCATGCGTCGAGCTGTACAAAACGTCAAATGACAAGCAGTATGGCGACATCGCAGCCGGGTATGCGAGTCGGCTTCTTGCCCTGCAGGTGACGGGGCCGATTGATGAAAAGACAACGGTGAAGGGATTTTTTATGACCTCGGCTGAAAATACCGAGCCGTACAAAACGATGAGCAGGGGCTGTCAGCACCTGATTGGGTTGTGTGAATTGTTGGAGAATTTTCCCGAATATGAAGATGCGCCGAGGTGGAAGAAAGCGGTTGAGCTTTACTGCAGCGGGTATCTCTCGAATATGACGAA
>CAZPDW010000184.1:0-2459 GCA_964585535.1 uncultured Pirellulales bacterium | reverse complement strand
CGCCGAACCGCCCCAAACCCATCACCAGTACTTCTTTGCCGGAGAAAAAATACTTATCCATAACGCAAGAAGATAAAAACTACCGGGCAAAAAGGCAAAGGCAAAACTGACCTTTTCAAAGCCATATTCATTTAGTATTCGGCAAGCTCAACAAACTCTTATTTGAAAAGCAGTTGGGCAAACTCGTGGAGGTCTTTTCGCCAGACCTGCCATTCGTGCGAGCCGTGGCACTCGTAGCGGACGTGCTTGATGCCATGCTCGGTGAGCGTTTTATCGAGGTCTTTACTGCCCTGGTAGCCGCCCTCGAGGTCTCCCATTCCAAACCAGAACAAGTCGATTTTTTTGTTGGCTTCTGCGGCATTTTTGAATACGCCGTTGAACGATGTCTCGACGTTGAAATTGCGCGAGCCGCCGCTGAAGGCGCCTATCGAAGCGAATTTATCGAGATTGCCGAATCCGGTGCGCATGGCCTGGCCTGCGCCCATGGAAAGGCCCGCGATGGCGCGATATTTTCTGTCGGAAAGCGTTCTGAAATTCTCATCGATATTGGGAATAAGGTCTTCGATAACAAGCTCGGTAAAGGCGCTGTTGCGTCGGCCCCAGCTTGCCCCCCTGTTATCATCTTCGCCGGGCTTTGTGGCGTAGCCGTTGTCCATTACAATCAGCATCGGCTTGGCCTTGCCGGCGGCGAGCAGATTATCCATTATGAAATTGACCTTTCCCTGCATCATCCAGCCGAGCTGGCTCTCGCCGGAGCCGTGCTGGAGATAAAGAACCGGGTATTTTTTGCTCGCAGCCGTATCGTAACCGGGCGGGGTATAGACCAGGCACTTGCGGATTTGGCCTGTCACTTTCGAGTGATACCAGTGGAATCGGATGTCACCGTGCGGGACTTCTTTGGGCAGATAAAAATCGACCTTCGGGTCGGGCACTTCGACCATGCTGGACCATCTTGCCCAGCCGAAATAAACCTGCGACCACGGGTCGGAACATTCGAAGCCGTCGATATTGAAGGCGTAATAGTGCAGGCCGGGTCTGCACGGTTTTGTCGTAACGGTCCACTTGCCCTCGTCGGCCTTTAGGAAATCATACTCAGCAGCCCCCATCGCGTTCGGGTCCGTCTTGGCAATGAGCTTGACATACTTTGCATCCGGCGCCTTAACTTCGAAAGTTACCCTGCCCTGCTCATCGACCTTGTGCGGCGCCAGAAACTGCGCAAAGCCGACAGAACTGAACACTACAGTAATTGCAATTGTGGCAAGAAGGCTTTTGTATTTCATTTTCCTGCTCCTGAAATAGAATTACGGTTTCGCAGCGGAATAGATATACGCAACGCCGAGGCTGAGGGGCTGTAGCGCCACATTTTCAAATCCTGCATCTATCATACAGCGGGTGAGCTCGAACGGCGAATAAAAAGATTCGATGGTCCTGCTAAGGTAGCGGTACGGCTGATAGTGGCCCGATACGGCAGCGCCAATCACAGGCAGCAGGATTTTGAGGTACGGCAGGTACATACTCCTGACGATACGGTTGGGGGGCAGGGCAAATTCGAGAATAACCGCTTTGCCGGCAGGCCTGAGTATTCGCCGGATTTCTGTCAGCGCCGCCGGGACGTCGGGCATGTTTCGAATACCGAACGCCATAGTGACCACATCGAAGCTGTTATCGTCAAACGGCGTATGAGCAGCGTCGCCTCTGATAAGCTCGGCTCGATTGTCGAGGCCGAGGCGGCTTAGCTTCTTCTTACAGACGGTGAGCATCTCACCTGAGATATCAAGGCCGAGGGCACGAGCGATGTTGGTTCTTCTTCGCAACAGGGAAACGAGAATGTCACCGGTACCGGTAGCAAGATCGGCAAGCGTAATGTTTTTATGTGCATCAAGACAAGCAACAACTTTACGCCGCCAGAAGTAGTCCTGTCCGAAAGACAGCAGATGATTGAGAAAATCGTAAGTCGGTGCAATACTTCCGAACATCCCGACGAGACGGTCAGCGTCGCTCGACACTATCGGCGTGGGCGAAGAAACTACTTGGTTATCCGGTTTCACAACTTGCTCTGCATCGCATTGGCCAAATCGACCTTGGCGTCGATGACCGCCTGCTCAATGCACCTTTTCCAGTCGTCGCCGAATTGCTCTTTGTACTGCGGCTTCTCGTAAGCGTAGATTATCGAGCGTGAAGCATTTATCAGCGCCCCGGTGCTGTCCGGCTTGCAGAAGCGCACGCAGTCCTGTGCCGAGGCCCCCTGAGAACCATACCCGGGAACGAGAAACCATATATTCTCGAACTTATCGCGCAGAGCCGACGTCACGTCGGGGCTTGTGCCTCCCACTACCATACCGACGTTGCTGTAGCCGCTGTCGCCGATTCGGCCGGGTTTGTTTGCAATCTCAGCTACAACATCCGCCATCTTCTCGTACATCCTCTGTCCGTCCGCATCGGTAAAATCCTGAATCGCC
>CAZPDW010000183.1:0-2615 GCA_964585535.1 uncultured Pirellulales bacterium | reverse complement strand
CGAGAAATCCCGCTCCACCTGTTACAAGAATTCGTTTTGTCATCGTTGTCCTCGACAATCCGTTTTTATTACGAACCAACAAAGCAGCAGCCGCCAGCTATTCTATCATGCACACGAAGAAAAATACAACAGAAAATTGACTGGTTTACGGCTGCAACCTATAATGGCCGGACTTAAAAATTGCGTAACCAGAGGGTTATCAAATGGCTCAAGAAGCAAAACCTCTTGTGAGTATCTGTATTCCACACTGGCAGGTACGGGAACTGGTGACACTTTGCCTTCGGGCGATTCGCAAATTCACTAAAAACACTCCAATCGAAGTCATCGTGGTTGACAACGGTTCGCAGGATGAATCGCTGGATTATCTTCGGAGTTTGCGATGGATACGGCTGATAGAGCGCGGCAGGCAGACGCCGGAATTCTGGGTGCACGCGTTTGTTACCGCGCTGGATTTGGGATTTGCAAACAGCCGGGGGAAATACTACGGAATAATGCACACCGACACCATTATCAAACATCCTGGCTGGCTGGAACGTATGCTTTCACCTCTGGAGAATGACCCGAAGTGTGCAGCGGTTGGGGCCTGGAAGCTGGAGTTAAGGAGCCGACTGAACAATTTTTTAAGGAAGACCACCGACACAAAGAAGGCACTGTTGTGGTTTCGCCGGACCTTTCTGGGGGACGCCAGGGCACGACAACTGCCGCGAGAGTTGTGTCCCCGTGATTACTGTACGATTTATCGCTCTGAGCCAATCAGACGGCTGAACCTGCATTTCGACAGTGGGGGTCGATATGCCGGTTACACCGCAGGAGAACAGATGTACTACCAGCTCAAAGAAAACGGCTACCGTGCCGAAGTGATTGATACGGCGGAGATGATGAGGTATATGGTTCATCTTGCACACGCGACGGCAGGGCTGCGCCCGAAAGAACGCCGCCTTGGTCAGTGGCGATCGCAGGTAAAGGTCGAATATAAGCTGCGCCGTCTTTTCAATTCGGACCTGGCAAGGGAGTTGATTGAAGACAAGAGTTTGGACCAGTGATTTTGCGACGATGAGTTCCTGCCGACGGCGTTATCTGTTCTTGTACATAGATTCGTAGTACTTCTGGTAATCGCCTGATGCGACGTTGGTGAGCCAACTGCGATTAGCCAGATACCAGTCGATGGTCTTGTTGAGGCCTTGTTCAAAGGTGACCGACGGCTGCCAGCCGAGCCGGCTTGTTATTTTTGATGCGTCGATTGCATATCGTCTGTCGTGGCCGGGCCTGTCGGTTACGTGCCGAATTAGCGAGGCGGGCTTGCCAAGCCGGTTAAGAATAAGCTCGATAACCTCAAGGTTGGTTTTTTCGCTGCATCCGCCGATGTTATAAACCTGTCCCGGCGGCGCTTCGGTGAGCACCTTCCAGAGTGCAGCGCAGTGGTCGTAGACATACAGCCAGTCGCGCACATAGAGGCCGTCTCCATAGACCGGCAGCTCTTTGTTGTTGAGGGCGTTGTTAATCATCAGCGGAATCAACTTTTCGGGGAACTGGTAAGGCCCGTAGTTATTCGAGCATCTGGTGATGTTAAATCTCACTCCGTAAGTGCGCCCGAAGGCCGTTACCAGGTGGTCGGCGGCGGCCTTGCTCGCAGAGTACGGCGAATTAGGACTCAACGGTGTCTGCTCGGTGAAGCTGCCTTCCCTACCGAGTGCGCCATATACCTCGTCGGTGGAAACCTGGACAAAGCGTTCGAGCTTGTTGTCACGTGCGGCCTCAAGGAGAGTCAGCGTGCCGATAACATTGGTTTCAATAAAGACCTTCGGTGCGCTAATCGAACGGTCAACGTGGCTTTCGGCGGCAAAATTGACAATGGCGTCGATGTTGTGCTCGGTGATTAAACGCTCAACCAGCTTGCCGTTGCATATATCGCCTTTGACAAAGGTGTGGTTCGGGTTTTGAAGTACATCGGCAAGACTTTCGAGATTGCCGGCGTACGTGAGCTTGTCGAGATTTACTATGAAGCAGTCGGGCTGTTCGCTCAGCAGCATCCGTATGAAGTTGCTTGCTATAAAGCCGGCTCCACCTGTAACAAGCAGTCTCATAATCGCCTCAGAAAATTTTCCAAAGGCCCCTGCCAGGGCTTAATCGGCCTGCCGAGCAGGGCCTTTATCCTGCTGCAGTCGAACCGGCTGTTCAGCGGCCTTACAGCAGCGGTGGGGAAATCACTGCTTTTGCATCTGTCCAAACGTACCGGCAAAGCCAGCTTGTCGAAAACAAACTTTGCCATATCAAACCGGCTCGCATATCCGTCAGAGGCAAAATGAAATATTCCCTGTGGTTTCTTTGGCAGGATATCACATATTACACCGGCCACCTCCGAGGTGGCGGTCGGCGAGCCAATCTGGTCGTCAACAACTTTCAAACGTTTCTGATTTATCCCTTTATCGAGAATTTTTTTTACAAAATTATTTCCGCCGATGCCATAAGTCCATTCGAGGCGTATTATACAGTACCGGCAGCGGCTTTCAATGAGCAGTTTTTCACCGGCCAGCTTTGTTTTGCCATAGGCGTTGACGGGATTCGGGGTATCGGTATCGGTATAGGGTCTGTCGCTCGTGCCGTCGAATACGAAA
>CAZPDW010000182.1:0-2659 GCA_964585535.1 uncultured Pirellulales bacterium | reverse complement strand
TTGTGCTGTCGGTGGTGTGCTTTTTCCGACCGAGGCGATGGGTCATTCGCTCGGCTACAATTTTTGCCGCTGTCGTATGCACCTGGTCGGTAATGAACGCCGGCTGGCTGCTCAGGACGGGGACACAGATTCTGCCGCCGGTTCTTTTGCCGTTGTTTCGAGACCCTATTAACTCACTGGTCATAATCTTCGGCAATCTTATCGAGATGCCGGCGGCGGCGATTTTGCTTTTAGGCCCCAGTGCCGCCGCCCTTGCTTTTTTCTTTGTTGTCCTTGCAAGGCCAGTGCCGCCGAGATACACCCAAAAACAGTTTGGCCGCAGGGTTTTGATTTCCTTGTGTTTGATATTTGCCGCGGTTTCGGGTCGGCTCGTAGCGGCGGAGCACGGCTCGGTCTCGATTAGCTCGGTTGAGCTTTGCTATAACAGCCAGTTGAGGGCGGTTACGAGTCTGATTTTGCCGAGTCCTGCCCGGCTGAGCAGGGCCGAGCTGGCTAAAGCGACTCGAATAATACCGACATTCGACGAGGTAACGCTTGGGCTTTCTCAGCCGCGGCAGAAAAGTCCGAACGTGCTGTTGGTGGTACTCGAGGGCGTGCAGTACAGATACACATCGCTCGCCGACGAAAAAAACAATCTCACACCGCACCTGGCGCTTGTCGCACGCCGGGGCATCCGGTTCACCAATGCCCGTTCGACGGTAACGCACACGACAAAGGCGCTATTCAGCATCCTGACCGGGCGTTACCCTTCGGTTTCGCAGGACCTTGTCGAGGCGATTCCGGTCGATAAGCCCTATTCAGGCCTTGCCACTATACTGAAAAAACAGCTTGGATACCGCTCGGCCTTTTTCCAGTCGGCCAAGGGCAATTTTGAGTCCCGCCCGGCCCTGGTTCACAACCTCGGCTTCGACAAGTTCTGGGCCAGGGAGGACGCCAATAACCCTGACTGTTTTGTTGGCTCGCTGGGCTGTGATGAATTTGCGATGTTGGAGCCGATTGCCAAATGGATAAACAACGCCGGCGGGCCGTTTCTGATAACGATAATGTGCTCGGTTACGCACGACCCATACGAGGTTCCAGAGTGGTATGCCGAGCCGGCCAGAGAGCCCCTTGAGCGTTACAAACAGACCATTCGATACACCGACCAATTTCTTGAGGCGCTTGACAAAAAGCTGGCGGCTCTGGGTCTGGCGGACAGTACCATCTTCTGTATTGTCGGCGACCACGGTGAAGGATTCGGCGAACACGGCCTTATGGCCCACGAGCGAATCAGCTTCGAGGAGGCCCTGCGAATACCGTGGGTTGTGCGCGTACCCGGCGCTGACCTCCTAAGGAGCAAGATTACCGAGGCGGTCAGCTCGATAGACGTAACACCGACGCTGCTTTCGGTGTTGGGCTTTTCAATCAAAGAAGGCGACTTTGACGGGGCAAACACACTGGACAATATAGCTGCGAATCGGGCTGTCTATTTCTCGGGCTGGCTGCAGGAAAGCCCTTCGGGTTTCGTCCGGGCGGGCCCCCGGGGGACAAGCCGGAAGTTCATTTACTATCCGTCGAGCGGGGCGGTCGCGGCCTACGACCTGGCTGCCGACCCGATGGAGCTGAACGGCTCGGAGTTAGCCAAGGGAGAAGCTGAGAAGCTCTCGGCGCAGATTATCCGGTGGCGCAGGGAAAGCATCTTCCGAATCGACCGCAATGCCGAAGGCGAGAGGATTCTTTTCGGGCACTGGCTCTGCCGCTGGAAGGGCCGAATTAGCAAAAAATGTACTAACATAGAGACAGAGTAAGGCCGTTGTAAATCGCCGGACTAAATGGCGAAACTTCCTTAGACAGGATAACAGGATTGACAGCATAGTCTTTTATTTACTCAAATTGACCGAATTTCAAACCAAAATTAACGTAACCTTTTATCTGCTAATATGTTATGTCTTATGAGAAGTACTAAAAAAACAGCTATCCGCCGCAGGTGGATTCCTCAATTTTGCATTTTTCATTTTAATTTTTACATTCTCGAACTGACCATCGGTCAGTTTGAGTTATTTATCCTGTACTACTCTGCGAAGCGCTGCGCAGCACGAGCATTATGCTGTAAATCCGCCGTCAGGTGTCCCCAGGCGAAGCAATCTCCGACCTTCGAACGCGTTGAGATTGCCACGCCCCTGCAGGCCTCGCAATGACAAGCCAACTTGTATCGGTAATGGCTAACCGCCGTGGGCGTTGATTGTCTGAATACTAATTGCTTTCCATAATCGAGCGAATTGCTTCTTCAAGCTCCTTGGCTCTTTGAGAACCTATGAGTAGTCGCTTGCCGTTTTTGAATACAAGCTGCACGCCTCTATTGCCGCTTACGTTATATGCCTTACCTTTTCTTAGACTACATCTGACCCCCCAGCCGCCGTACTCAAGTATAGGTCTGTACTGCCGCGCATAATACTCACTCAAATCTTCAACTGCGAATCGCTTGAAGTTAATGTGAAAGGGAAAATAACGTACATACAGACCGTCCGGACGAACCTCTGTTTCCAAGTTCAACAGTAAAAAAAGGACAGCTATTGCTATTGGTACAAATATTCCCGCAATTGTGAGTATGATAATCGGCAGGATTCCGGGTGAGCCTTGCTCTGAAGGAATCTTTATTAATGAGAAGATACTAAGCGGC
>CAZPDW010000181.1:0-2789 GCA_964585535.1 uncultured Pirellulales bacterium | reverse complement strand
TTCGGCGACGGGGCCGGAATCGTAGTATTAGAGAGCAAAGACAACGCCGAAAGGAGAGGCGCTCGAATCTATGCCGAGTTAGCCGGCGCAGGACAGAGCATAAGTATCAACCCGGCATACGAGCATCTCGAACCGGACGGCAGGGCCGTCACAATCGCAATTGAAAAAGCCCTCGACGACGCCGGAATCGGGCCAAAGCAGCTCGATTTGGTCATACCGCACGGCACGGGCATACCCGGCGATGATTTGGCCGAGGCAAAAGGTATCGCTGCGGCATTAGGCGAGACGGCGGGCGAGGTTGCGGTCTGGCCTACGAAGAGTATGCTCAGTACAACCGGAGCGGCCAGCGGCGTCCTCGACGTCATCGCCGCCGTCTGTGCGATGACCGACGGCGTGATACCGGCTGCGAAAAATTTTGTTCACGCAGTTAAGGGCTGTGAACTGAATATTGTAACGAAACAGCAGAAAAAAGACATTCGCTGCGTTCTGTGCTGCAGCTATACCTACGGCGGACAGACCGCTGCGGTCGTGCTAAAAGGAGTTGAATGAACATCCAACATCGAACATACAGTCTCGAATGTTCAAGAGTCACATGGGAATAGAAAAGGTGGCAGCGAAGAACAAAAATGACAGAGAGTATGACCTTGGAGAGCGACGAACTGATTTCGATTTTCTTCAGCAGCATAAGAACAGCCGAGAAGAACACAAGGGCAGGAATAAGAAGACATGATTGACCGCTACTTGGATGTTTTGAGTTGGCTGTTGACTGTTGTGCGTTAAGTTGACTTGGATTGGGCGATGGACGTTAGAGCAGAATTGAAGCTGGAAAGAGTGGTAATAACGGGAATGGGGATTGTCTGCCCGCTGGGCAATAATGTCGAGACCGCCTGGCGGGCGATATTGGCCGGCGAGAGCGGCGTGGCGGCAACCACTATTTTTGACGCCTCGACTTTTCCGACTACGTTCAGCGCCGAGGTCAAAAACTACGACTTTGCAAAATATACCAAAAATGCCCACCTGCACGGCAACGGCAACAGGGGCAGCCAATTTACAATCGGCGCGACAAACCAGGCGTGCGCCCAGGCGGGCATCGATATCGAAACGGATGCGCCCGCCGACGGCATCGACAGAACGAGGATGGGGATATACCTGGGGGCCGGCGAGGGCTCTGCGAACAGCGAGGTCTTCTTCGGGGCACTGGTCGCGGCGTGGGACACTGAAAAACAGCAGATGGACTGGCGCAAGTGGGCTGAGTTCACCGCAGCCGGTATGGATGCAATGAATGAGCTTGAGCAGGAATCGAATATGCCGTCGGCTCATATTGCGATGATGACCGGCGCGAGGGGGCCTGTGCGGACGTGCCTGACGGCCTGTGCGGCAAGTACCCAGGCCGCCGGCGAGGCGATGATGATGATTCGCCGGGGCGATGCCGATGTCGTTATTGCCGGCGGCGCACACTCGATGATACACCCGCTGGGACAGGCGGGCTTCAACCGCCTTACCGCCCTTTCGACTCGCAACGACACTCCTGAAACGGCGTCACGACCCTTTGCCGCAAGCAGAGACGGCTTCATATTGGGAGAGGGCGCCGCGATTGTAATTTTAGAGAGCTTGACCTCGGCAAAGAAACGCGGTGCCAAAATCTTGGCTGAGGTAATCGGCTACGGCAGCAGCAGCGACGCCTTCCGGGTTACCGATATGCACGAAGAGGGAAGAGGAGCCATCCAGGCCATAAAGGCCGCACTGGCCGATGCCCAGATAAGCTACAGAGACGTCGATTATATAAGCACGCACGGCACCAGCACCATTGAAAACGATTTGATAGAGACAAAGGCCATCAAGGCGGTCTTCAAAGAAAGGGCCGGGGATGTACCCGCCAGCAGTATAAAGAGTATGCTCGGACACCTGATTGGAGCGGCCGGTGCGGCGGAGCTGATTAGCTGCGTCCTGGCCATAAGAGACAATATCGTCCCGCCGACTATCAACCTTCACGACCCGGACCCGCAGCTCAATTTGGATTACGTGCCCAACGTGCCGAGAAAATGTGAGGTCAATATCGCAATAAACGAATCCTTCGGCTTCGGCGGACAGAATAATGTTGTTATAATTAAAAGATTTGAAGACCTAAGACAATGATTGATATCAAACAAATACGAGAAAATCCCGAGAGATTCAAAAAAGCTGCAAAGGATAAGAAGTTCGAGGTGAATATCGACCGGCTGATGGAGATTGACGCCGAGCTTCTTGCCGTCAAACAGAAACTGCAGGAGATTGCTACGGGAAAAAATCGCATCGGCAAGTCAATTCCAAAACTAAATGCGGCCAAGAAAGATTCAGCCCTGTCGCAACTGTCAAAACTCAAAGAGGATGAAACCCGGTTCAACGGGCAGGTAAAAAAATTGCAGCCGGAGTTTGACGAGCTGATGTCGCAGGCAGCCCAGCCGGCCGACGATGATGTCCCCTTAGGGGAAGATGACACCCAGAACGTTGAGATAAGAAAAAAGGGCAAAGTCCGCGAGTTTGACTTCGAGCCGAAAGACCACGTTCAATTGGGAGTGGATTTGGGGATTATCGATATCGAACGGGGTGTCAAATTAGCGGGAACGCGCAATTACTTTCTAAAAGGCGACGGTGCCCGGCTGCACTGGGCGGTTTTGCAGTTTGCGATGGACACGATGATTGCAAAGGGCTATGTGCCGATGTCCGTACCGCTGCTGATGAAGGACGAGGCGATGCGGGGCACCGGCTACTATCCCGGCTCCGAGGACCAGACGTACCGAATGGAAAAA
>CAZPDW010000180.1:0-2830 GCA_964585535.1 uncultured Pirellulales bacterium | reverse complement strand
TTTTTCGATACGAGCTGCTCCGCCTTTGTAACCGCCCCGGCCATACCCTGCTCGGCGGGCGTCAGCAATAATTTCGCGCCGTAAAGCTGCAGCAGCTTGCGCCGCTCTATACTCATCGACTCCGGCATTACAAGCAGCAGTTCATAGCCCTTCGCGGCGCAGATAAAGGCAAGCCCTATCCCCGTATTGCCGCTCGTCGGCTCGATTATCACCGTCTGCTCGTCAATAAGGCCCTTCTTTTCCGCATCCTCTATCATCGACAGCGCAATGCGGTCCTTTACACTGCCGGCCGGGTTCTTGCTCTCGAGCTTGGCTAAAATCGTCGCCCTGCCCGAGCCGAGCTTGTTAATTCGAACCAACGGCGTAAAGCCAACCGCAGCCGCGACATTCTCAAATATCGCGCTCATTTCAATCTCCTCTGTCTATATCTGATAATCCGACGGTTTTTTGTGTTGTGCCTGCTCAACCATATCCTGCAGCGTCTTCGACTCCAGCACATTCATAATCGCCCGCTGCACCTCAAGCCATACCTGCCTGGCCATACAATCGGCAGAGCGACCACAATAATCACGACTGGCAACACACTCGACCGTCGCTACAGTGCCCTCGAACGCGACAAAAACATCACTGAGCATAATTTCATTCGGCGGCTTTGCAAGGACATATCCGCCCCGCGCGCCCCGCAAACTGCGTATAATACCCGCCGACCGAAGAATCGCCAGCAACTGCTCAAGGTATTTGACGGATACATCCTGCTTCGCAGCGATTATTCTCGTTTGGACCGGTCCCCTGCCATAGTTCTCCGCCAACTCAAGGGCCGCCCTTATCCCATATCTGACACGAGTCGATAATTTCATCAAAAATTTCCTATTATTCCTATGCTATTGGTAGTATATTATACAACCCCGGGCCTTTTGTTTGCAAAAAAAAACAGAAAAAATCAAAAAAACTTCTGATTTCGTAACCGTTCACGGAGTAAATGGTCGTTTTATGTCATTGCGAGGCCTGCGAAGCAGGCCGTGGCAATCTAAACCCCCCTTAGGATTGAGATTACTTCGCTTCGCCCCTAAGGGGCAAGCTCGCAATAACAGGATATCGCACATAGTTATTCGGACAGCCCCTTAATTGATTCAGCACGATTTTGCCCGCCATCCGTCTGCCAAAATGGCACTACGGGGCCGAACTTCTCAGCCCGACAAGGCCAATGCCAAGCCCTAACCTCTTGACATAAATAACCTTATGATACCGACGCCCAAATCCGGCCCCAATTGGCACGCCTTTTGCACATTTTCAAAACAACGAAACAGAGTATGAATGCGCCAGCTCAAATAACGTGAAAGGGATTAAACGATGACTAAAATTATTGGAATAGATTTGGGCACAACCAACTCGGTCGTTGCCGTGATGGAAGGTTCGGCCCCGAAGGTGCTGGTCAACTCCTCGGGTTCCCGGCTGACACCATCGGTGGTCGGTTTTACCGACAAGGGCGAACGTCTGGTCGGACAGATTGCACGGCATCAGCAGGTTACGAATCCTGAGAACACCGTCTTCTCGATAAAGCGCTTTATGGGCCGGCGACACAGTGAGGTCTCGTCCGAGGAAAAAATCGTACCTTACAAAATTACCGGCGGCTCCGAACAGCTCGTCAAGGTCGATGTCAGGGGCAAAGACTATACCCCGCCCGAGGTCTCGGCGATGATTCTGCAGGATTTGAAAAAGACCGCCGAGGACTACCTCGGCGAAAAGGTGACCCAGGCGGTGATTACCGTGCCGGCATACTTTAACGACTCGCAGCGCCAGGCCACCAAAGATGCCGGGAAAATAGCCGGCCTTAAGGTCGAGCGCATCATAAATGAGCCGACGGCTGCCGCGCTTGCATACGGCCTCGAAAAAAAGAAAAACGAAAAAGTCGCCGTCTTCGACTTCGGCGGCGGCACCTTCGATGTATCCATACTCGATATCGGCGACAACGTCTTCGAGGTCCTCAGCACCAACGGCGATACCCACCTGGGCGGCGACGACCTTGACGAGGTGCTCATCAACTACTTAGCCGACGAGTTCAAAAAGACCGAGGGTATCGACCTGCGCCAGGACCCGATGGCGCATCAGCGGCTCAAAGAGGCCGCCGAAAAGGCCAAGTGCGAGCTGAGCGGCCAGCTTGAGAGCACGGTCAATCTGCCGTTTATCACCGCCGACGCCTCCGGGCCGAAGCACCTGCAGATTACAATCACGCGAAGCAAATTCGAATCGCTGGTCGAGCCGGTCCTCGAACGGCTCAAAGGTCCCTGCCAAAAGGCGATAGAGGATGCAAAACTTACCGGCGATGGCATTGCCGAAGTTTTGCTTGTCGGCGGCTCGACGAGAATGCCCAAGGTCCAGCAGATTGTCAAAGGTATATTCGGCAAGGAGCCGAACAAGAGTATCAATCCCGACGAGGTCGTCGGCCTCGGTGCTGCCATCCAGGGCGCGGTGTTGGCGGGCGATGCCGGCGTCAAGGACATCCTGCTGCTGGACGTAACGCCGCTTTCGCTCGGCGTCGAGACGCTTGGCGGGGTTATGACCCGGCTTATCGAGCGCAACACCACTATTCCCACCGGCAAAACAGAGGTCTTTTCCACCGCCGCGGACAGTCAGACAACGGTCGATATTCACGTTCTGCAGGGCGAGCGCGAATTCGCCAGGGACAACCGGACGTTAGGCAGGTTCCAGCTTGCGGGCATCCCGCCCGCCCCGCGCGGCATCCCGCAGATTGAGGTTACCTTCAATATCGATGCCAACGGGATACTGAACGTCTCGGCCAAAGACTTAGGCACGGGCAAACAGCAGTCTA
>CAZPDW010000179.1:0-2836 GCA_964585535.1 uncultured Pirellulales bacterium | reverse complement strand
GGTATAGTAGGAGAAACTGCTGGGGGGTGGTTATAAGATGAGTTGAGGAGAGCGGGGGTATGAATTACCGTTTTGAGGAAGTATTTCTTATACTTTAATTGTGGAGCAGGGAGTGTGAAAGAGGATGTAGTTAGTTCAGCAGGTAAGGAAATGCGAATGTCAGGAAAGGAAATCAAGTCTCGATTCGCATCCGGTTTCTGTCTTGTAGAGACGTTGGCGACGGCAGTTGTGCTGGTCGTGGCTGTTTTGGGGATATCGGGCTATCGGTATCACGCAGCGATGGATTGCCGCAAGGCCGAGATGGATGCGACGGCGGGGCGTATTGCGGCCCTTCTGTGTGAGAGCTGGCAGGGTATGGAGGGGAGCTTGGGCTATGACCCGACAACCCACGGCAGCTCATCTCTGAATGTGAGCAGCAGCGCCGGCCCTGCCGAGCCGGCGGACTTTACCTGGCTGACGAGCTTCAAGGCGGTGTCCAACGACTATGAATACTACGTGACATTGTCTTACAAGAACATCAGTCCGGGCCTTCGAGCGCTTAACGTTCTTGTTGCGTGGTCTCAGAGCAAGCACGCCGCCGGCAGTCCGGCGGAGACAAACAGGACGTTTAGTATGACGAAATACACGGCTTATTAGAATTGCTGTTGAGAGAAAGCAGGACAGATGGTGCGAAGATATCAGAGCGGAAATGGACGGCGAGGATTTACGCTCGTCGAGATGATGGTTGCGGTGGCTGCTTCGACAATTGTTGTCTTTGCGATAGGTGCGGTAGTAGTCGACAGCCAGCATGCCTGGAACCGGATGTACGCCAAGGAGAATTCCAACCTGGTTGCGGACAGCTTCGGCGCCCGGAGGGCGTTCGAGGCCGTGGTCCGCAAGTGCAGCTCGACCAAGCTGATGATGGATTCATCCGGCAGCGCCTTCGAGGCGTACTATTACTCGGACGGTTCTCCAGTCCTCGATCTGTATGCGAAGTTCTACACCGATGACAATGGGGACCTCGTCGTGGAATACGGGCAGTTGAACCCGCCTGAGACGCTCGAGGTTCAGACAATCTGCGAGAATGTGTCAAGCTGTGTATTCGAAAACAGCGGTCGGTCGATTCAGATGACGCTTACGATTGACGACGGCTCGGACAGCGTGACTGTTGTGTCGTCGGCTATATTGCATAATCAGTAGCCGGTCGTTGGCATTAAGTGATGAGGTGAAAGATGTTTGTATCATCGAGGTCATTAAGGAACGGCTCAGCGATGCCGCTTGCCGTTCTTGTGATAGTAATAGCGTGTGTAATCGGTGTGGGGCTTCTGGGTATGGGCTCAGGCAAGCGGCTGATGTCGGTTCGCGTGAACACCAGACTATTGGCGCGGGCAGCGGCGGATGCGGGAATCGAGAAAGCCCTCTATGAAATGAACGAGATGCTGAAAGTCAAACCCTGGGACAGCAGCCTGCTTCCTTCGGTGACGGGTGAGGATTTGCCTCACAGCGGCGGCGCGGCGTACGACTATCAGGTCACGGGTACTATCGGGAGCGGCTACTCGATGCAGTCAACCGGTGTCCGCAACTCGGCTGTAAAGACAGTGACGTGCGACCTGGAGCTTAAAGGCATATTTGATTACGCCCTTTTGACGAAGTACGGTATGGTATTGGCAAACGGCTCGACCGTGGACTGGATCAATTTCGATGAGGACGATGACCTGCTGAAGATAGGGACGCAGGACACGACGGCTGGCGCTTTGGAGCTTAAGAACGATTCGAGGATTATCGGTGACGTTGTGTGCGGCGCGGGCGGCGACCCGAGCATCGTAGTGAAGGACCAGGGTGCAGATATAACGGGCGATATATATTCGACACCCATGGAACAGGAACTGCCCTCTGTTTCGGTTCCCACGTGGCTGGCCGCACCGCCGGCCCAGGATGACATAAAAAACTCAGATACGCTGTACGCTTCCGACTCCGGCAAGTACGAAGCCATAACCCTCAAAAACAGCGAAGTCCTCACTATCAGCGGCGATGTAACGCTGTATATCGCCGGCGATATAACACTTGGTAACGGAGCAGGAATTGAGATAAATCCCAATTCGTCCCTGACGCTCTATATCGGAGGCGACCTCGAAGGGAAAAACTCAAGCGGGTTCAATAATCTGACAAAGGATTCAACAAAGCTCAAAATGTACGCCCTGGACACCTGCGAGGACATTGAGTTCAAGAATAACTCGGATTTCTACGGGGCGCTCTACGCCCCCGACGCGGACATAATACTGCACAATACGTCGGACATGCATGGGTCGATTATAGGCGAGACGTATGACCAGAAGAACTCCGGCACCTTCTACTATGATGCTGCGCTGCGGGAGGTAAGCACGGATGACGAGGCTGTCCGCTTTGTCATCAGGAACTGGAGCGAGAGCTAACACACACCGGTCACACACGCCCTCCTCAGGCGCCTGTCCTCCGGCGGGGGCCACTTGCCGCACTTGTGCTCTTACACATTTGGCTTCCGCCACACGCGGCGGGGTCGTCACTGCGCAAAAATCACCGTTGAAACCTGACGGCAAAGACGCTGCAACTAAGCTGTTTTCATAGATTACAGAGAAAGGGCACATAATGGCAAAGGCGATAGTGATTTATTATTCGAGAAGCGGAAACACAAAACAAATGGCGGAGCTCATCGCAGAAGCCGGGTAGGGTGTGCAACTTGTTTGCACACGCCGAATCATTCAATAAACCCAATCCCGCCCTTGCCGTCAAAGAGAAAAATAGCGTATAAATATGGAGGGTGCATCACGATTTTTAGGCACATTTTCCTATCACAGATTCCCAAAGGTCACTCAGCAAG
>CAZPDW010000178.1:0-2899 GCA_964585535.1 uncultured Pirellulales bacterium | reverse complement strand
AATTGTTGTCCCCAGCGAAAAAATGTGCCCCCCTATGGGGCAGGCGGACACCTTTAATTCTCCCGTTATTGACAGGCGGTGCGCCTTGAATTGAACCTCCTCCCCAAAAACCCCTAAGTTTGAGAAAAGAAGCCTCTTGACATTTCAAGGTGAATTGTGTCGAATTGTTGATGTCGTACGGAGAAAATTATGTTCTGTAACCTTTTAATGGGGAATGTCAGATAAAGGTGAAAACGTCGATGAAGATATTGGCTTTGGTGATGGTGCTTGTCTCTGCTCATACCGGTTTTACAGATGATGCGATGTCCGGTTATTCCTCGGAAGAAATGACCCGTAGCTGCGGGTTGGAAGTCAGGACCTTTGCCGTCAAGGGTCAGGTGGATGGACTCGAACCGGAGGTGCTCGATTTTCGATATGCTCCGGGCGAGTGGCAGGTCTGCATTGGCCTGCCGGACGACCCGCACAAGAGTATAGTCAAATCGGACGGAAGTCTCAATCATCACTACGTTAGAAGGCGTGGGAATTTTCCGAACTTCGACACCAGTGTCTTGGCGAAGATCGAGTCCGATTCGGATGACGGTAAGATCGAGCAACGACTGTACAGTGCGAGGGTGCCAATCGTAATCACCAGCCAAAAGTCGGGTTCGTTTTTACTGCATCAGGAAGCGTGGGCGGGCATACTGCAGGGCAGCGGCGTCGAGGAGTGGTCAAAGAAGCGTCAGGACTATTTGTGGCTGACGTTAAAGAATACCGGAGAGAAGACGGCAACCGGCAGAGTTGTCGTTCGGGTGCGGTCGAAAACCAAGCTGACTCGCGGGCCTCTGGGTACGCTTGTTGAGACGGCGGGCAAGAAAAGGACGGTGTGTTTCATGTCACCGGTTTGCCGGACGGTGAAGCCCGGCAATGTTCGACCCGGCTATGAGCTTAATCTGATATACGAGCAGCAGCTTGCAGCAGGCGCCGAGTACAGCGCGCTGTTGAGCTTCTATCGGGGTCCTCGTGCGAATGAAACCACCGATGTCGCTCAGGCAAGGGCGATGCGAGACAAGGCAGTGGAGTACTGGGAGAGTCTGGACCTGCCTTATGATCGAATTGTTGTGCCGGATGAGGCAGTGCAGGGTCTGCTTGATTCGTGCATTCGCAATATCTGGCAGGCGAGGGAGTTAAGAGGCGTGGTGGCTGCGTTCCAGGTGGGGCCGACTGTTTACAGGGGAACATGGGCGGCGGACGGGCCTTTCATCTTGGAGGCGGTGACGTATCTCGGCAGGGCTGCTGAGGCTCGAGAGAGTCTGGAACTGCAGGTTGTAAAGGACGAGGGACCCCAGGGCATCGAGTTTTCGAAGAAGGCGGGGCTGCGATTATGGATGATATGGCGACATGCGCAGTTGACAGGTGACTGGAGGTGGCTGGAAAAGATGTGGCCTAAGGTCAAAGAAGAAGCAAACCGAATCATTGAGTACCGCAAGATGACCCGCAGCGATCCGAGTCAGATGAACTACGGATTGATGCCACCGGGCTTTGGTGACGGTGGGCTGGCCGGCAAGCACAGGGAATACACGAACGTTTACTGGACTCTGGCAGGGCTGCGGGCGGCCATTCAGGCAGCAGAGCAACTGGGCAGCGAGAGCGTAGCGGCGTGGAAGGCCGAGTACGAAGATTACTGGAAGTACTTCGACAAGGCAAGAGAGCGTGACAAACTGGTTGACCGCGCCGGCAATACCTATGTCCCCGTGACAATGACAGGTGAAAAAGAACAGTTGCCGCAGCGTGGTGCATGGGCATTTCTTCAATCGATTTATCCCGGCAGGATTTTTGCGGCAGATGACGAGCTTATGTGTGGTACGATGGCGATGCTTGACGCGAATCAGAGGGAGGGTCTGATTTACGGGACGGGCTGGATAAAGAACGGGATATGGAATTATTCGGGGTCTTTTTATGGTCACGCACATCTCTGGCTTGGCCACAGCAAAAAGGCGTCAGCCACTTTCTATGCCTTCGGCAATCATGCGTGTCCGCTTCTTTGCTGGCGTGAAGAACAGATGCCACGAGGAGAGAAAGAGCACTACGTTGGGGACATGCCGCACAACTGGGCAAGTGCGGAGTTCATTCGTTTTGTGCGGCATATGATGATTTTGGAGCGAGGCAAGGAGCTGCACCTTCTTGAAGGTATGCCTGCGACCTGGGCCAAACCGGGCAACGAAACACTGCTGAAGGATATCCCGACGTCATTTGGCGCGATGAGCTTGTCTGTCAGGGTTGCAGGCGACGGGAAGACAGCAAGGGTGACAGTTGATCCACCAAGATGCGAGGAGGTAGAGAAAATCGTGGTTCATCTGGAGCATTTTAAGCAATCTGTCAAAGCGATCACGCTCGGGAACCGGAAGCTGGAAGGGATAGCAGCAAGAATTTTAACCGATGAAAGGTTTGCAGTAAATATTGAATTTGAGCAAGGGAATTAGCTGTTAATCCTTGTATTTCCGGGCCTGTTTTCGGTTTTCTGTTGATGCAGCCGATGACCGCGGCGAGGAGCGAACAAGCCAGATACCAGACGGTTGTCTTGAGGCCGATACGGCCGAACTTAGCAATGGGCAGAGACACGGCGACGGTGACGAGTGAGAAGAAAATGACCGGGACAACAATCATCTTGAGCATATCGACGAACACGGTGCCGAACGGGGAAACGAACGGGATAAAGCGGCGGCCTGTGGAAGGGTCCCAAGCATTGGAGGAGCTCGTCGCAGTGAGGGTGGTCTTTAGGTTGCGGCAGGTGTGCGGTGTGGATTATTCAGGGCCGAGCTTCTCAAGAGCATCACAGTTTAGCTTAGACGTTTATGCCGGCTTTGGGACGGTCATCGGTCAGGAGGCAGCTTCGGCTGTATTCTTCAGCCAGGATGTCAAT
>CAZPDW010000177.1:0-2921 GCA_964585535.1 uncultured Pirellulales bacterium | reverse complement strand
CCGTTTTCTTGCCAACTTTCGAGAATATCCTGGCCTTGGTGTACTTTGTGATGTCCTTCGTAACGGTGAATGTACCGTGCGCGCCAGCGGCCTTTGCATGCACAACACGCTCGGGGATACGTTCCCGGTTAAAATGGGACAGTTTTTCAAGCAGATGATGGTCCTGCAGTAATGTCGGACCTCTTTCTCCTGCGGTTAGAGATGTTTGATTGTCGGATACCGGAATACCTGCTGCTGTAGTTAGTTTTTTTTCAGTCATCGTTTTTCTCCTTATTTTATTTATTAACAAGAATAACTATGTCACCTTTATTTCATCTAAAATCCAAGACTCTTTTTCTTTCTGATTTCTTCGAATTATTCTCCTGCTTTTACTACAAACCTTATTGACCCTGTCTTTTGTAAGATTTACGGCAGAATAGATGGCGTGGGTCGAGCGGAAATTGTTTCGCATCCTGTGAAAAAAACAGAAACTAACACCATCGTCCAAACGATTAATCTTTTCGTACTCATAATTTCACCCCTTTAAGAATAAGATTTTAAGATAACCGGCCCTACTAATTTCAAGCCGTCAAATCTGCGCGTTCTGGCGAAGCATCGATGCACCTCCGCTGGCGTGATTTGAAATTATACGCTTCCGGTCAAAAACTACAACATTTAATTTATGCCCAAGGTATTCTCACTAAGAAAAATCAGCATAATTTATGCCCAAGCTTGCACCATAGGTGGCACTTGTGCCCGCGAAGGCGGGTATTCGCGTTTAAACCAATTGATTCAACCCCGACTCTCTCGCATTTATCCCCGCGAAGCTGCCGCCGCTGCCGTCGCAGTTGTGCAACTTTGTAAAAATTACTGCACTTTGCGGCCTTTTGTCCATATAATACCCACCGATATGAAACTCACCGCAGGAAACAAATAGTGGACCTCGCACAGATGCACCAATCTGATATCACCGCTTTCAAAAAGGCGCTGCTCATCGCGCTGGCGATTGTGGCTCTGTATGTGCTCATCGGCACCCGCACCACGCTTTGGGACCGTGACGAGCCGCGTTTTGCAAGAGCGGTCGTCGAGATGGTCGAATCCGGCAACTACCTCGTCCCTACGTTCAACGGCCGGCTCTGGGCCGACAAACCGATTCTGTTTTACTGGCTGTTGTCTCTGCCGGTCCGGCTGTTCGGCCCAACCGAACTGGCCCTGCGTCTTTTCGCCGCTATCGGCACCGCATCGACCTGCCTGCTGACCTTTTTCATCGCAAGACGGCTCTTCAACGCCCGGGCAGGCCTCTGGGCAATGGTCATACTCGCAACTACCCTGATGATGTTCGCAACAGGCACCATTGCAACCATCGACGCCGTCCTGCTGCCGCTGCTCACGTCGATAATGCTCATCTTCACCCTCGCAATGACGGCGGGCCGATGCCGCTTTTACCACGTAATCTTTATGGGCGTCGCGCTCGGCCTGGCAATGTTGGCCAAAGGCCCGGTGGCGGTACTGCCCATTTTCGCAATGGTCACCACCGGCTGGCTCGGTCGAAAGACCCTGCCCCGCCCCGGGCGATGCCTGTGGCAGCTCGCAATTGTCCTCCTGCTCGGCTTAACTATTTTCGGTGCGTGGGCGCTCCCCGCCGACAGGGCAACCAACGGCGAATTCCTGCGGATATTCTTTGGCCGTCACGTCCTCGGCAGGGCGCTAAGGCCGATGGAACATCACGGCGGCCGCTTCCTGCTCTACCTGCCATATTATCTGCCCATCATCATTTGCGGCTTTTTCCCCTGGATACTTCATCTGCCCGGGGCCTTTTCGATGTTACTCACCCGCCGATTGGGCGGGCCAAACTGCCGGTCGCTGCTAATCGGCTGGATTGTGCCGGCCGTCGTCCTTATGAGCTTAGCCGCCACCAAGCTTCCGCACTACATACTATTCATCTGGCCGGGGCTGGCCCTGGCGACCGCCGGTACAATCGTCGCCGCCGAGGACAACCGGCTTAGCGACCGCGACAGAAGATGGCTTCGAGGCGGCATCTGGTTCTTCGGCCCGGTCGCAGCCGGCGGCTCACTGGCACTAATGGTGGGACCATGGTTTTTGCCGGTGGGCCGCCTGCAATGGCCCTGCCTGGCTGCAGGGGTGTTTTTTGCCGGGATGGCCATACTCGCCATACGCTATCAACTCGCCGACAGGCCCGCACCGGCTGCGAAAGTGCTCATAGCCGGGATGCTCTGCTTCAATATTCCACTCGTCTTTGGGGTGCTGCCCGCCGTCGAGCAGATAAAAATATCGCCCCCTATCGCCGACGCCGTCAACCAAAAAACCCCTAAGCAAACGTCCGTTGCAACGTACGAATACGGCGAGCCGTCGCTGAATTTTTACGTTGGACGAAAAATCGAGCCCCTGCACAGCGAACAGGCGGTTGTGCAGTGGGCCAGGCAGGCAAAACCGGGGGTTTTGATAATACCGAAAGACGTACTCGACAATATCGAGCAGCGTTATGAAGCGCTGCCATTGGAGCAAATCGCGTCGAAAAAAGGGCTTAATCTGTCGAAAGGAAATCCGCTCGAGGTGCTGGCCCTGATTCGCAAGACCAAAAAACAATGATTGAAGAAAAGTGCGAAACCCAGGCCCGCAGGGCCAAATTGATTTTAATGACGGCTGTTGTGATATTGCTTTTTGCCACCGTGCTCGCCTGGCTTTTCATAGACGAACGTTTTTTCCCCTGGCTCAGTCGGCATCGGCCCGCGTGGAGTTCGGTTTTTTGGCTGGAAGGGTTGAAGCTGCTGGGAAAGAACGTACTGCCGATTTGGCTGCTGCTTATATGGGCGGTTGTGAGCAAACGCTTGCAGCTGGCTATGGTCGCCCTGTTAGCAACATTAATAGTTCTTGTAATGGTGATGCCGCTGAAGGTCCTGACGCAGAGGCAGCGACCGAAG
>CAZPDW010000176.1:0-2991 GCA_964585535.1 uncultured Pirellulales bacterium | reverse complement strand
GGGCAGGTAAAGTGCAGGGTTGTCTCGGGCGGGGCTCTCTTTAGTCACAAGGGGATAAATCTGCCCGACAGTAACATAGCGATGTCGGCGATAACAAAACGCGACTGGGCATACGTTGACTGGGCAATCGACAAGGGGCTGGATTTTCTGGCGCTTAGCTTTGTGCGAAGCGCCGATGAGGTTGCACAATTGAAAGATTACCTTCGCAAGGCCGGTTCAGCTATAAAGGTAATCGCCAAGATTGAAAAGCCCCAGGCACTGGATTGCCTTGAGCAGATTGTAGAGGCCGGCGACGGTGTCCTGGTCGCTCGCGGGGACCTTGGGGTCGAAATGGATTTGGCCGAGGTGCCCCTTATTCAGAAACGCATAACGGATATGTGCAGGCAGAAGGGAAAGGTTGTAATTGTCGCCACGCAGATGCTGCAGAGTATGATAAACAGTCCCGTGGCCACGAGGGCGGAGGTCTCAGACGTCGCCAACGCCATAATGGACTATTGTGACGCCGTGATGCTCTCCGGCGAGACGGCTGTCGGAAAGTACCCCGTCGAGGCCGTCAGGACCATTACTCGCATTGCAAAAGTTACGGAGGCATATCTTGACGAGCATATCGAGAGACATCCGCGGGTGTCCGCACCGCAGCAGCTTCGCCTGACAGAGTCAATATCGAGAAGCGTCGGCTATATTGTCGATGATATCGATGCGAAAGTGGTGGTGGTGTGGTCGCAGTCCGGCTCTTCCGCCCGGCTGCTCAGCAAGTCGCGCATCGACGTTGCGATAGCGGCGTTAAGCTCACAGCAGAGGGTTTGCCGCCAGATGTGTCTTGATTACGGCGTGTTGCCTTATTGCGTGCCGTTGCCGGCGACGGTGGACGAGTTTGTAAAGGTTGCCGACGAGCTGGTTGTCAGCCATAATCTCGCCCGACCGGCTGAAAGAATAGTGCTTGTGGCCGGTCAGCCGCTCGGCGAACCCGGCAGAACGAATACCGTTGTCGTCCACACCGTCGGCGAACAGTGAAAGAATGCGGCGGCGGTGCGTTTGCTCGCTTGTCAGAGGCCCTACTTGGTCGGGACGGGAATTTTTGTCTGGAGATATTGTGATGACGGATATGCTGGATTTTCGCATTTCACAGCTTGGCGAGCCGATGATAAAATCGCCGCTCTTGTTTTCAAAAAAACACGGAGACCACATAGCAAACTACGTCAGCAACGATGAACGGGTTATTTACGCCCTCGATGCGGTGAGGGGGGCCGGGCCGGGAAGGTTCGACGAAAAGACACTGATGGAAAAGGCCGGGCCTCGCGAAATGATATATTTTGAACCGGCTGATGTGCACGCAGCCGTTGTGACCTGCGGCGGCTTGTGCCCCGGCCTCAATGACGTGATACGAGAAATCGTGATGTGCCTGTGGTACCGTTACGACGTCAGGAAAATTAGCGGCATCCGGTACGGATACAGGGGGCTGATTGAGCGCTTCGGCCTGGCTGCAATGGAGCTGACTCCCGACATTGTTTCGGAGATTCACCGTGATGGCGGGACGATTTTGGGCTCCTCGCGGGGTCACGGCGAAGAAGCGGGTGCAATCGTTGATACGCTCCAGCGGCTTGGTGTTGATATGCTCTTTGTGATTGGCGGCGACGGTACACAGCGAGGGGCACTGGGTATCTCACAGGAGCTTCGCAGGCGGGGGCTTAAAATCGGGATAGTCGGCATCCCCAAAACTATAGACAACGACCTGAGCTTTGTCGAGGTCTCGTTCGGTTTTCACACCGCCGTCGCCAAGGCGGTCGATGCGGTGGCCGCCGCCCACGCCGAGGCCAGGGGGGCTTTGAACGGCATTGGTCTTGTGAAGGTTATGGGAAGACAGTCGGGATTTATAGCGGCCGGCACCGCCCTTGCTATGAACGACGTTAATTTTGTGCTTGTCCCCGAGGTGCCGTTTGACCTCGAGGGGGACAACGGTTTGCTCGTTCATCTCGAACGCCGGCTCGAACGGCGGGGCCATGCGGTCATCCTCACGGCTGAGGGCGCCGGCCAGGAGCTTTTGGCCCGCGATGCCGCCGTCGATACCTCGGGTAATGCGAAACTCGGCGATATCGGCAGATTCTTAAAACAGAAAATTTCCGACTACTTCGCAAACAAACAACTCGACGTGAACCTTAAATACATCGACCCGAGCTATATTATCCGTGCCGCTCCCGCTAATCCGAGTGATTCGCTTTATTGCGAACGGCTCGGCTCGAACGGCGTTCACGCGGCAATGGCGGGCAAAACCGAGTTGCTTGTGGGATTAGTGCACGGCGAATATGTGCATATTCCGATTCGACTTGCCGTCTCGAAGCGAAACTGTATCAACCCCGACGGCTCGCTCTGGCGCGACGTCATCGACGCAACGGGCCAGCCCCTGCTGATGATAAACTGATATGACTTCTACCGTTGCGCCGTTCTGCCCTTGTAACCTTTGTGTCTTTCTGTCTCCGTGGTAAAGACTCTGTGTTAATCTGTCTAAATCAGTGTCTAAAAAATGAAGCCGGTAGGTTTTTATTTGTTCTGTTCGGCCATTTTTTTATAGAAGTCCTGCAGGACATAGAAGGCCTTTTTCTTCTGGCCCTGCTCGCTGATGAGGCCTTTTCTGTTCCAGAAGTCCTGGATACGCGGCAGGGGCCTTTTTGGCGAGCGGAAGTCTTTTAGTATCCAGGGCGAGATTCCCTTTATGAAGGGCACTTTCGCCAACATTTTCAGGTTGTGCTCGTAGAGGTTCTGCTGGAACTCTTCCGTCCATCGTGTGAGCTTATCGCCGTGCAGGCCGAAGAGGGCGCCGCCGCCGAATTCGCTGATTACGACTGGTTTATCGTAGGCGTTTTTCCATTCGATTCTGTCGCATTTTTCGGGCAGTCCGTCGTACCAGCCGACGTATTCGTTGCAGCCGAGCACATCGACGAATTCGCCGAAGGCATCGTCAATCATCTGGGTTTTATTGTCGATATAGTGCCG
>CAZPDW010000175.1:0-3022 GCA_964585535.1 uncultured Pirellulales bacterium | reverse complement strand
AAACTGCCTTATTACTGCCAATAAGGCAACTGATATTTATGGTGCAATTCGTTGCTGGAGTACATTACCCTCCTCACTATACCTTGGCCCCATTATCATCAATAATTGCACCGTCATAGGCAACTCCGCTCTCAATGATTATGACGGCCTGCGGTCTGAAGCTTACATCCCGGCCGTGATAACAAACTCCATCTTCCGAAACGGCGGCGAAGAAATTTCCGGAAACGTCGAAGTCTCATACTGCAACATCGAAGGCGGCTTCACAGGACAAGGTAATATCGACACAGACCCCTGCTTCGTTGACCCCGGTTACTGGGCCGATGCAAAGGACCCCAATATCGTCGTTGAACCAACTGCTCCAAACGCAGTGTGGGCGGACGGTGACTATCACCTGCTGCCGGAATCACTCTGCATAGACACCGGCGACCCGAACTATGTTCCCGCACCCGGCCAAACCGACCTCTACGGCAATACGCGTGTGCTTGACGGCGACAATGACGGAAAAGCCGTCGTAGATATGGGTGCTTACGAATACGTCCCGCCCATCGAAGCCAAAGTCCGGTTCACTCCGCGTGTCCTGAACCTCAAAAGCCGCGGGAAATTCGTTCTTTGTGTAATCCGCCTGCCCGAAGATTACAGCGTCGCCGACATCGACCGCACAAGCATACTGCTCCAGGACGATATCCAGCCGCGTCGCGTCTTCATAAGCGAAAAATCCCAGGTTGCACTCGCCTTCTTCAACCGTTCCGAACTGCAGGCAATTCTCCAGCCCGGACGGGTCGAGCTGCTCCTCACCGGCCAACTCACCGACGGCACGCTATTCGAAGGCGCCGGCACCGTCCGGGTCATCACACCACGTCCCCGGCCATGGCAGCGTCGCCACCGCCGGTAAAAACCCCGTTTATCCCCGACTGCTGTTTCCGTGTAATCATTGTAATCGCCCGCTGGGCCGAGTAACTCGGGTATCCATACGCTCAAAAAGTGCAAATCCTCTCAGAATGCGAGTCAAATTGAGAATAGTCATTTCGTTGGTGGCCGTTATGTAGTGATTAAGCGGGTTATATCGATGGCACAGGGCTTGCTTATAGAAATAACAGACAGTCAATATGGCTTTGGCGGTTGGTGGTGACTGATGCAACAGGGCAGCCGGGAATTAGACAACGCAGAAGAAGTATTTGGCAAGTGAAGAAAATAGAGTTCGCCTTACTCACGAGACAACAGCTTTTTCTCCCATGTCGGGCTTGATTGCCGAGAAATCAGGTGAAAGTCGAAGAGAAGCCTTCAAGTCCGACAGAGAGATGGCACGGCCTGGCCGTGATTGGTCATAAGCGTTGAAACAGGTGAACATCTACTCTTTCTATGCTGGGTTTCGGCTGTCCGCGCGCCCGGCAACAAGCCCAGCATGACGATAAGCACGGCGGAGTCCGGCCGTGACAGCGATAAACAGTGCGGCCCATCAGATTGCGCTCGCAAGGAAATGTAAGGAGAGCCGAAAGATGGCAACAGGACAGGGAAACAACAATGCCGAGGTGATAACAAAGCTTCTGAGGCGTATAGGCAGAGGCGACGACCCAAGACTGCTCTGCGAAGAGGCCCACAAGCTCATTCAGGATGTAAATCCGAAAGATATAGTCACCGCCGAGCAAACGCTTGTCGAGGATGGTTTCCCCGCAAGGACAGTCCAGCAGCTTTCCGCGGCGTTTATGTTTATGGGAATGCACCCGGAGCATGACGACGGCAGCGAGAGCACTCTGGGCGAGAATCATATTCTTCGAAAGGCAATGATTGAGCATGATTTGATGCGGTGTCTGCTTGCCGATTTGGATGAAGTCGTCGGACAGATACGGGAGCTGGACGAGCTTAGAGACGTCGGCTGCGAATTTCGCCGGCTCGTTCATATTACAAGCCACCTGAACGTTATGAAGGAGCATATCGAGCGGGAAGAGTACGTTATTTTTCCCTACTTGAGAAAGTACGGCTGGGCGGGATTGTGCCGGGCGGCGCAGGGCGACCACCTTAAAATCGGAATTGAAATAGACAATCTTGTGCGATTAGTGCTGTCATTCAACGACATCGGATTCGAACAGTTTAAGCAATGGCTTCTGACCGTTACGGCCCGGCTGACGCCGATTGCTCTCGAGCATCTGTGGTATGAGGACGAGATTTTGTATCCGATGGCCTTGGGTGTGATAAACGACACGGAGGTATGGGAAAAAATCAAGGCCGTGTGTGAGGAAATTGGCTACTGTGGTATTCACCACTGAGCCGGTTTTTTTCGGCTCAACAAAACGAAAGGCCCGAAAGAAATGATAATGCCGGCTTTCAAACTGCGACTCAGGCAAATAGTTGTGGATGTTGATACCCAGACGCATTTTTTCCGCAAAGACAGTTCGGTGTGCGTTCAGGACCATCGGCGTGTGCTTGCGAACGTGCTTCGGGTGGTGAACTGGGCGCAGATAAGAAAGATACGCAGGATTTCGACGGTGCAAACGTTTGACGGTAACGGCTACAGGTATTTATTCGCCGCCGCCCGCCGGCCTGAAAAAGTCGGCTGGACAATCCGCGGCAGATGCCACAGTTTTGAGGCCAGCGACTGCACTGACCTGCTGCCGGGGATATTCGACGATTACGAGCAGTTGATATTTCACAAGCGCTGTTTCGACCCGTTCAAGGAACCACGTGCCGACAGGATGCTCAGCGAATTGTCGGCGGACGAATTCATACTGATTGGGGCGGCGGCCGAAGGGGCGGTGAAGGCGACGGCGCTCGGCCTGTTGTCGAGGGGCAAGAGTGTCACCATATTGGCCGATGCGGTGGGCTCCTATAACACATTTAAGGGCCAGATTGCTTTTCGCGTGATACTGGAAAGAGGGGGCAACCTGATACAAACCAGGGCGTTGCTGAACCGGCCGCGGCCGGCGCCGGCGATATTATACGACGGGTATCTGTATTGAGCACACGGCAGGGGGGGCTGCGGGGGTCAATTTTTCACGTTTTGTCGGGCTATTATCCAGCCAGGCAG
>CAZPDW010000174.1:0-3069 GCA_964585535.1 uncultured Pirellulales bacterium | reverse complement strand
CCGGTAGGGCCCACTTTGAGCGTCCAGCTCTTGCCCTTGAACAAACCTGCCGCATCGGTGCCTGAGCCGCGACCTCGAAGATTCGCACTTCGCACAATTTTCATTGACTTGCACGTGGCTTTTACCGTGTTCAGAGCGTATGGCTTTACATCTATCGCCCTGAAATCAACGACCATTTCGAGCGATTCCGACGATTTGTCAACCTTGCTCTTAGTCTTTTGTGAGCCCTTTTGCGTCTGACCCCAGTCAACGGCTATGTTTCTGCTGGAGACGAATTTGTACCTGAGGACCTGGTCTTTCTTGAAGTCAACGCTTAACAGTTCCCTGCCCCCGGCGCCGGGCCGGGCGGACGGTAACGCCTTTTTGCCGGCCGTGCCGCCGCAGCCCCCGAGAACAAACAATAACACAATCAGAGTACCTGTTTTAGTCATTTAATCTTCTCAAGATCATAAGTTCGGATAGCGCTCATTTTCAATACGACCGGTTCTTGCTGCCCCTCTCCCGGCAGGGCCGCAACCCAGTTGGCGTGCAGCTCTTCGTGACAACTCTCTATCCTGCCGTCGCCAATATCTACCTTTGCCCGGCCCGTGTAAGTATCGTTACTGTCAAAATTCTCCGGAAGCTGTGCCTCGTTTTGCCTCTTCTTAAAAGCCCTCTCAACCTCGGCAGTGGGTATCGCATGCATCTCGATATCCGCAATACGACGGTCGCCACTTTCCTCGACGTCTTTCAGCGTATATATCTTCTCGAACGATTTCAGTCCCATCAGGCCGAAATCAAACGTCCTTATCCTGCTCCAGGTGTCGCCCTTTTTAATGGTCCTTTTGGGCCCGGGCAGCGACAAAGTGCCGTGATGTATTCTTATCAGCTCGGGGGAAAATATCTTCAGACCCACCCGGGCCGCCGCAGAAGTGCCCGACATCAGCGTACGCCCCGCGGCAAGGTTGAAGACGGTCGGAATCCGGTTCTCCGGCGTGAACTCAATCATATAGCTTCGGCCAATCAGCTTCGACAGGATATTGTTCGCGTCGGCTGCCCTCGAACTGTCATAGTCCAGCACGGTATTGTTCTTGACAACGCTTTGGCACTCTATCTTCTCTATCGTTATCTGTGCAGACGCCTTGGCATTGCTGCCCACGTTCGTTATGCTCTCGTTGTAGATAAGCTCAAGATTACTGTCGTTGTGAGTTTCCTTGAACATCTCGTCACTGCCGACAGGCCCTTCCCACTTGATTTTGCGCTGCGACTGAGTAGTTACCCGGTAAGTTGCCTGCTCACCTGTAATCGGCATCAAAGCCAGCATCAGCCCCTGCTTTTGCTCGACCGCCGGCGCCGCTTCGGGTTTAACCTCCGGCTGGACGGCTTGCTCTGCAACAACCGTTGGCTCCTTCGCCTCCGGCTGCAATGGCCCCCGCTCGGGTTCTATGCCGGGCTTAACCGCCTGTTCGCCGCCGGGCGCACAGCCGCCCATAAATACAACAAAACCAACCACGCCGGCGATTACAAAGCTGATACTTATCTTCCTGGCCATTCTTTGGTCCCCCTGAAAAATCCGCATTTCCTGTACAAATCAAACCACTAATTAGTTCCTGTTGCGGAAACAGTATTTTGCCATTCCCGCGGAAGCGGGAATCCAGTTTTTAGGCCATAAACCCCTGCTTTCGCAGGGGTGACATTTCGAGAACGGCTTTCCGCAACAGGAACTAATTATATCGGTTATCAGGTCCGGCTCAACTAATTTTTCTGGCGCATTTTAATTTGAAGCGCAACGCCTGGTTATTTTTATCAGCCCGCCGCTGGCGGGCTGGCGAAATCCGCGAAAACTTGTCCCGGCGCAGCTCGCCAGAGCGAAGACGGACGCAGGCAATTTGTTTCCCCCATCGAAGCTTGCCGAAGGACTCGCCCACTCAATCGAAGCGCCGGGCCAGCCGCTCGAACTCAAATCCATCGATGAGGGCGCGCAGGCAAGGACTTATATCATCGAGAGGCGCGACCTTACGATAGATGGAACAGGTGATTGGAGACAGGCGGCAATATCGCTGGAAACAAGGGCCTCATTAAAGAGGCAGCCGCGAGGTGTGCAACTCGAATACCGGGTAAAGGCCGTTAATAAGGCCGGCCAAAGCTCGCCCTCAAACACTATTGCTGTGGTTTTATAATTTGAGCGGTTCTTTGCTCCAATTACTGCGTTACGCATCCCCGCCCAATGCTCGACGTACAATAGTACGCCTCCGCTTGAGTCAGGACTGCAAGCCTTGTACTTGAACCAAATCCCGCGCTCAAAGCCCCACATGGGCATTAGTTCTTACGCCGTGGGGGCTGTACTCCGCCTCCATAAGGGGTAAACTGCGCGAGGCTAAAAAACTAATCAATTGTCTTTATGGGCGGTATGGTTATAATACCAAGTGCACCGTTGAGCGGCGAGGTGAGACATCTTGGATTTATGGCAAACAGGAAATTAAAATTGCAAGTTCTTGCTGAGACACTTATAATTCGGCAAGCCGTAACGTAAGAAGAAGGTAATAGTAGCAAACCATTTTTATAGTATCAGACATGCTCTGTAGAAAAGCTTGGAAGTTTATATCTTAGCTGCGATATCGGCGTTGTGGCACGAAATGTGCTCATCTCCTGTCATGAGTACGACATCAAAATCCCCAAAGCAGGTAGCGGCAGCAGCGTACCGCATAGCCCGCAATACGCTGCCTGAGTGCAAGCCACAACCTAGCCGCTCCTCATCGACTCGTGCCCAGTAATTGTAACTAACCCGTGCCTGAGTGCAAGCCACAACCCTTTGCCAAGTGTTAAGAGCTTCTACGGTTATAACCGACATGAATTTGAGAGCAACCGGGGTGGAGGGGGTAAATATGTATTGATGGTTGGGGGGTAGGTGTTTTTCAAAAAAAGCAGAGCCAGGCCCGCGGGTGTGAAGCTGCGGGCCTGGCTTTAGGTTCTGTTTGTCCGTGTTGCAATTTTTCGAACTTGTCAGCCGCCGATTAACTGCACATTGTCAAAGGTTCCGGTGGATAGACTGCCGGAGTCGTGGCTGGTTACGGCCATACCGACATAGAT
>CAZPDW010000173.1:0-3111 GCA_964585535.1 uncultured Pirellulales bacterium | reverse complement strand
CTTCGTAAATAACTGAAAACCTGTGTAAAGAAGAAACTATGTCCGGCAAAGCTATATTCCTCGACCGAGACAATACCCTCATAGAAGACCCCGGCTACATAAACGACCCCGACCAGGTCCGGCTGTTGGACGGCGCAGCCGAGGCAATGGTTCGGCTCGGAGCCCTGGGCTACAAGTTGGTGATTGTCTCAAATCAATCCGCCATCGCACGCGGCATCGTTACAGAAAAAATGCTCGCCAAAATCCACGAGCGGCTGAAACGGCTGCTGGCCGAAAAAGACGCCCATATCGACAAAATTTACTACTGCCCGTACCACGCCGAAGGCGTCATCGACAGGTACCGCAGGAACAGTGACATGAGAAAACCCGAACCCGGAATGCTGCTTACCGCGGCCAAAGAAATGGATATCGACCTCGACCGGTCCTGGATGGTCGGCGACAGTATCCGCGACGTCGAGGCGGGCCGACGGGCCGGCTGCAAAACCATTATGATAGACGACCCGGCTCATCAGACGAAACTGGAGCCGGGCAGCCCAAAACCCGATTACAGGGCGGTCAATATGACCGAAGTGGTCAACATAATAAAAAAACATTTACGCAGCCCGGCCGGACAATTCGGCAACAACGACCCCGCCGGGCAAACCGACACAGCGTTCGCAACCACGCTGCAGCCGGAACAATCTCAGGCCAATCCAAAAGAGCAGACAGAACAGCAGCACCGGGACGCCGACGGCAAAACCGAAGAACTGCTCAAAGATATTCTCGAACAGCTCAGGACCATTCAGCGGGCGCAGATATTTTCCGATTTCTCGGTGACTCGGCTAATCGCAGGAACCGTCCAGGTTGTCGCTCTGTTCTGCCTTGTGATAAGTCTGTGGCTTCTTATGAGCCCGGCAAAACAAACAAATTCAATTCTCGTGGCTCTGGGCTTTGCCGTTTTCCTGCAGTTAATGTCCCTGACTTTTTACTTAATGCAGGGCCGGAAACACTAATATACATGCCCCGGCTGAAACCCACAAATTATGAGCGAACAGAAATTCATACAACTGTCCGAGTCGTTCCTTGTTGACGACGATTACAAAACCGGCCTGGCCGGACTTGGCATCGACTCAATCAACGGAGTCTTCGCCTTCGACGGCGGCGAAAACCTTACCAAGAAAAACCTCGCAGCATATCGAAGCAGAATACGATTCGACATAAAAACGCCGCCCGCTACGCTGTTTCTAAAGAAATACCAGTCCCCGCCGGCCCTGGTCCAGTTGAAAAACTGGCTGGCGGCGCGCCGCCGGGTAAGCTGCTGCTTCGGCGACAGTATCTGCTCACAACATCTGGCAAAAAAAGGCCTCGACGCTCCAAAACTCGTCGCCTTCGGCGAAGAGTTCGGCCTTGTCCTCGAGAAGCGGAGCTTTGTAATTACCGAAAAAATTCCAGATGCAGATTCGCTGGAAATGCGCCTGCCGGGTTGTTTCGCCCCGCCCGTCACAAAAGCTCGGCTGCGCCGGCGCAGAAACTTCATAAAACGACTGGCCGGCTTCGTAAAAAAATTCCACGACACCGGATACCGCCACCGAGACCTCTATCTGTGCCATATATTCCGCACCAGCACGGGCGAATTCTACCTGCTCGACCTCGCCCGAACATTCAGGCCGATGCTGCTACGCCGGCTGTATCAAATCAAAGACATCGCCCAGCTCCACTATTCAGCCCCCGCCAAATACTTTTCAAAAACCGACCGTCTCCGCTTCTACCTCGCCTACGCCGCAAAGACCCGGCTCAGCCCGGCAGACAAGCGCTTCATCGCCAAAGTCAGGAAAAAGGCCATACGAATGGCAAAACACAACCGAAAACACGGACGAAACGTACCATTTGAACATTAAGCCGGCAACAGGGATAATCCCGAAATGAAACTAAAAGTCGCTGTCATCATCGAAAGGGCCGACATCTCCCTTGGAGGAGCCGAACGCTCCATCTCCGAGCTGGCCGGCGCCCTGGCACTGCTCGGTATGCAGGTACACATCCTCGCCGCAAAGGGGCAGGCAAACGCCAAAAACATCCGCGTCCTCTGCCGGCACACACACGGCAAACGCACCGGGTTGCGCACCTTCGCGAAGGCGCTGCGAAAATACTTATCTCAAAACCATTACGACATAATACACAGCACGCTGCCCTTCGATTTCGCAGACGTCTATCAGCCCAGGGGCGGCGCCTACGCCGCCTCGGCCATCCGAAACGCCGCCAGCTTCCACAACAGGTACGTCGAACTTTACAAACGCTGCACCGCCTTTGCGAACCTCCGCCGCGCCTCACTGCTGAGAGCGGAAAAAAAGCTCTCGAAAAAATCCGACGGCCCCGTCATTGCCGCAATTTCCGACTATGTCGCCGAGCAATTCAAGAGCCGCTACCACACCGACCCGCACCGCATCGCCGTAATACCAAATGGCGTCGGGATAAACAAACAAATCGACCAAGCCCGGGCCGACTCCCTCCGGACGCAAATACTCGCCGAACTACACCTCAAAGAGGCCGACAATCCGCTCCTGCTGCTGTTCGCCGCAAATAATTTCCGCCTCAAAGGACTCGCCCGCCTCATAGAAGCGCTCGCCCTTCTCAAAACACAAAACAAAAACAACCCCGCCCGCCTCGTTGTTGCCGGCCGGGGCAAATCGGCTCGATACAAACGTCTGGCAAAAAAACTCGCCGTCCACAGCAAACTCGTCTTTCTCGGCAAAATCCGCCACATCCAAAACGCCCTCGCCGTTACCGACGTCGCAGTTTTGCCCACCTATTACGACCCCTGCTCGAGGTTCATACTCGAAGCCCTCGCCGCCGGAAAACCCGTCATAACCACTCGATTCAACGGCGCCGCCGACCTCTTCACAGACAATCGACACGGCAAGCTCATCGACAGCCCCGAAAATATCAAAGACCTCGCGGACGCAATTGACTACTTCACAGACACCGCCAACGTCAAAAAAGCATCGGAGGCAATCGCCGCCGACCGGCTCAAAGAAAAAATCTCTATCAACAGAGCCGCCGAACAGCTAGAATCACTTTACAATTCCATACTTGAAAAACGGAGCCAATAATGACTTTTGCCGTCCTTATCCTCGG
>CAZPDW010000172.1:0-3129 GCA_964585535.1 uncultured Pirellulales bacterium | reverse complement strand
CTGTACGACAAAAATTGAAGGAGAATATCTATGCGCTCTGCATATCCAATGAGAAGAATCGTTATCCTGGCCGCTGCGGTATTGGTTTTATTCTCCGGCTTTGCCGGGACGGCAGCGGCGGCTGATGCGAATGGGCCTGGCCGGACGCGCCTCGAACAGATACTCCAGAAGCAGCGTGAGGGCGGGCAGCTTAGCGATGAGGAGAGGGCTTTTCTCGAGCGCGCCAGAGAACGACGTCGAAAACCGAGCATCCGACAGCCGAGAGAGACTACAGGGCTGGTGCCGCTGACGGAGATGGCGGATGGAAACTACAAAGGGCAAAGCGGTGGGCTGTATGGGAACGGGAAAAACGGGCCTCCCGCTTCACATCGCGTCGCGGCTGACAAAGCGCTTGCGAAAATCCAGCCGGTCGATGCCGAGGGACAACCATCGAAAACGGGCAGGATAGGGTTGATTTCCGTCGGGATGTCCAATACGACACAGGAGTTCTCCGTTTTCAAGAAAATGGCCGAGGCCGACCCGAATAAATCTGCGCACGTCCTTATCGTCGATTGCGCCCAGGGCGGGATGTCGGCGGACATCTGGGCTCATCCTGAAAAGGCGACCGAACGAGGGAGTCGGTCTCCGTGGAAAGTGACGGCCGAGCGAATGGAAGAGGCGGGTCTGTCTGGTGCGCAGGTGCAGGCGGCCTGGGTAAAGCAGGCGCTGCCGGGGCCTCAACGTTTGGGTCCTTTTCCCAGGCACGCCCGCGCGATGCAAGGCGAGCTTGTTGTGGTGCTGCAAGAACTCAAAAAGCGTTTTCCTAATCTTCGGGTCGCATATCTATCCAGCCGAATCTATGCCGGCTATGCGACTACGGGCCTTAACCCCGAGCCGTACGCCTACGAGTCGGCGTTCACCATCAGATGGCTTATCGAAGAGCAGATACAAGGCAAGGGCGAGCTCAATTACGACGCCGGTCGTGGTGACGTCAAATCTGCGCTGCTTTTGTGGGGCCCGTACCTGTGGGCCGATGGTCTCAAGGCCCGCAAGAGCGACGGGCTGGTCTGGAAGCAGGAGGACTTGAGTGAGAGGGACGGGACGCATCCGAGCGAATCCGGCCGTCAAAAAGTGGCGGAAATGCTGCTGAAATTCTTCAAAACGGACCCAAGCGCCGGCACTTGGTTCCTTAAGTAAGATTCATAGAATCTTGTGTCCCCGGAATCCGATTACATCAAGTCACGAAAGCCGAGTTCGTCCGGAGGCACGGCCTGCGAGCGGGTCAGACCGGCGGGTTACAGGTTGCATCAGGTTGTGCATGGCCAAGATAGATGCCACGTTTTGAGATTGCCGCATCGCTTCGCTCGGTCGGAATAACCCCCGTGAGATAGACCCCGGCGCGCCGGGAGCGGACAAGCTACGAGGGGCAGGCAATGGGAGTGAATCAAGTGTTTTGAAGAATGGGCGGGGCGAAGAGGCAACAAATGGTCTCATAGATACGAGCAGAAAAGCTAATAGCACTATCTCTGGGGCTTATAGAAACGTGAAAGTCTTTGCAGTTCTTTGCCAAGCTTTGGAAATTGCGGCCCGGTTGGGTATCTGTATCTGCCCTTGTACTGTGCGGGCCCAGGTGGACCTTCCCACGATATGTCCCACAATGTTCGTGGGTAGGGCAATATACTCGACTGAAGCGCCAAGTACCAATTGATGGGGATGCAAGACAAAACTCTGCCCTCGAGTAATTCTTACCTTGTCTTGGTATCTGTAGAAATTTTCCTGCAGCATCTGGCAAGAGATTATTCACCTCAGCGTATGCGGTCAACTCATCTGATTTTGAGGGTGGCTAAGGCGATGGCGGCGAAGGCGGCGGCGAGCAGCCAGAAGCGGACGACGACCTGCGGCTCGGACCAGCCGGCTAAGTGGAAGTGGTGGTGGATTGGAGCGCAGAGGAAAAGGCGTTTGCCATGGGTATATTTGAAGTAGCCGACCTGCAGAACGACGCTGAACAATTCGAAGATGAAGACGCCGCCGATGATTAAAAGCAGAATTTCGTTTCTGGTGACCAACGCTCCGTAGCCCATCGCGGCCCCGAGCGGAAGCGAGCCGACGTCGCCCATAAAGACCTGGGCCGGATGGCAGTTGTACCAGAGAAAGCCGAGGACGGCGCCGACGATAGCGCAGTAGAAGATGCTCAGCTCGCCCGCCTGCGGGATGGCGGGCAGCAGCAGGTAGCTTGCCCAGGTGGCGTGGCTGGTACGTGTCATCGATTCCGAGGCGACGTAGCAGAGCACAGTGAGTACGAAGGCGACCATACCGACGCAGCCGGCGGCCAGGCCGTCCATACCGTCGGTGAGATTGACGGCGTTGCTGGTGGCGGAGATATAGACAATGGCGATGAGCACGAACAGCCAGTTTGGCAGCGGCAGGCCGTGCTTGTAGAAGGGAAGCCAGAAAAGTTTGCCGTCGGGTATGTTCTCGAAGTCCATATAGAGGAAGGATGCGATAAGGACGGCGCCGCCGAACTGAAAGAGCAGTTTTTCCCAGGGTTTGAGTCCGTCTCGGCTTCTGTGGCGGGTATCGGCGGTGAGTTTGAGCCAGTCATCGACGCCGCCGAGGATGCCGAACCAGATAACGACGATAATCGCCTTCTGGACGAAGGGATTGTTTAGTTTGGCCCAGCCGATAGTGGCGGCGAGGACGGCTAAGATGATGATAAGCCCGCCCATTGTGGGGGTGTTGGCCTTTTCTTTAGTAAGCTCGTTGAGGGCGACGTGGTGAAACTCGGGTCGGTCGCCGATTTTTTTTCTCATAAGCCAGCGGATGATTTTCGGGCCGAGCAGAACGGCGATGACCAGCGAGGTCAGCAGGGCGGCGATGGAGCGGAACGTCACCTCCTGGTAGGCGTAGAAGCCGAGCCGGTGTGTGACAATATCCCTGAAATACCATAACAGGTGGTAAATCATTTCGTATCTCGTATATCGTATTTCGTATGTCGGCCCGCCTTATGGCGGATAAAGTTACGTATCGCGCGGGCGGTTTAGCGGCTGCTAATCGGCGCTCGACGAGAAAATCTCTTTTAGTTTTTCAATTGCCGTTTCAAGCCCTGCTATTCGCGAGCCCTTGACGAGTATTATATCGGTATCTTCGATA
>CAZPDW010000171.1:0-3253 GCA_964585535.1 uncultured Pirellulales bacterium | reverse complement strand
AGTGTTTGGAACGGGTCTGAGAGGCAATCTGAGGAACGAATACAAACGGCTGATAGGAAGTATAAACTCTCAGAATTGTCGGGTTCTGGCCGTGGACATACCGTCCGGTCTGGATTGTGATACGGGCGAGGCGCTTGGTGTGGCGGTCAGGGCCGACTGGACGGTAACCTTTGCTGCGGTCAAGAGCGGCTTTTCGCGCCCTGACGCAGAGCAGCTTACCGGCGAGGTATATGTGGCCTCGATAGGAGTCGAGCCGCGCTACAAAAAACCTGCTTAAAATGCCCCCGGTTTTTTTGCCTGCGTTTTGTAGCCGATAAAGTAGAGGAACCTTTCGGTGTTCAAAATGGGTATCGACAGGGCCTGTGCCCGGCTTTCTGTCTGTCTGTACTCGGAGAGCATTTCGAGGGCTGTTTCGTACTTTTGCATTGCATCGGGGTAGATTTCGGTTTCTTCGAATGTAGGTTTTCTGGGGACCCTCGGTTCGGTGCCGAGTACGACAAAATCGGTATTTACCGAGAGTATATCAGCGACGTCGCCGCCCCATTTTTGGATGAGCGTCTTTATTTTTTTAATCCCGTCCGGATCCGGCAGGGTGTCGGAGTTGAGGTCGAAATCGCCTGCGATGACAAACGTGCTGGTCTTGGAACTGTCCCAGATGAGGTTTGCGATGTTGTCGTCGTCAACGATAGGGTTCTTTGGGCTGGAGGCGACGATTCGAGCGGCGGAGATGTTCTTCGAGACGTTGTACACTTCGATTTCGGCTTTTCCCTTCCCCTTTCTTGGGATGGGCATATCTTTGTCGTACACGGCGAAGGTAAGCCCTCTATAGACGTGGTCATCGGTTCCGAGATTGATTTGTACGGTTTTGTTTTGTGGGTCAACGACGATAATTTTTCCGTCGGGCTCGAAGGCGGCGACTTCGGCATCGGGCGGCGGTTTGATAGGCCAGACATCTTCTTTGAGGATGCGTTTAATTCTGGCCTCGGACATTTTCAATTCGGCCCGGGTCTTGAGCATCTGCTTGTTTGTCTGGTCGTGGTCGTTTTTTTCCTTTTCGAGGCGGTCGTAAAGGTCCTGAACCTGCTGGTCGGTACTTTTCTGCAGCAGGGCCTTAAGCTCGTTGTAGTCCGTCTGGATTTTGTCCACTTGGCGGGCGTACTGCTCTTTTTCGGCGAGGAGGTTCTGTTCTTTTTCACGGTTGACCTGCATCATATCGTCGAAGCGTTTTTGCAGGTCGTCGAGCTGCTGGTGGTGGGCGAGGTCGGCATTTTTTGAATTCTGCAGGTCGGCAGCGAGCTTACCGGTTACCTGAAGCATACTGGTGGCGTTTGGGTCTGCGTTTGCGAACTCGCTGTCCTGTTTGGCTAATTGCAGGATGGTCTCTTTGACTTTTCTGGAGGCGTTGCCGACCTTGACCTCGGCTGAGGTTTCTTCGGGCGGCCCCGGCAGAATGAGGGCAATGCTCTGGTCGAGGTACTGATTCATTTTACCGATGTAGGTTTCCTGCGGTTTTTTGGCGCCGACGAGCGCGCCGATTTTTTGAATTTCCGTGCCGGTTGCAAATTCGGTGAGCTGCCTGTTGGCGTTTTCAGCGAGCGTTCTCTGCTGTTCGAGGTTGACATAGAAAATAATTGCGAGCGTTGCGGAAATGATGAAAAGCAGCACAAATGCGATTACCGCGTAAAGCATCGTGTCAGTTTGGCGTCTTGGGCCTGCCGGCATAACAATAACTCCTCAGAAATACACAAAAAACCAAGTTCAAGGTTAAAATAGACAACATATTATCGTCTGAAATGCGCGGAAAGTCAACAAAAAAACCGACAGCCGGGTATGGGGGGGGGCAAATCCCTGCAGTTCAAAGAGTTAGAAACGGTCATATTCCAGCCGGTCGCCCCAGGCATCCGCACAGAATCCGGGTTGAGCAGAAATTATACTGCAATCAGCCGGTTCAAGCCGAAGATATATAGGATTTCCGATTGCCGATTTTCGAGTTATAAGCCATAAAAAGCCAGGGTGAGCAGGACAGATACGAACAATCTGTTAGCCGGGCGAATCGCCATTGTCGTTTTGCTAATGATGGCGGTCGGCACGGTATTTGTCTTTTCGGCGGGGGCAAATGTTGCGCGGGGATTTGAATGGGAGGGTTTCTATGCGTCAACGGGCCTTCGGCAAATATTGTTTTTCCCGCTGGCCGTGATTGTGATGTTTGCCGCCTGGCGGGTTGATTATCGACGCTTCAGCGCGGAAAGTGGCTGGTTCAGGTCTCCGCTGCCGTATTTTTTAGCTGTTACGGTCGTTCTGCTTGTTGTCGTTTTGCTCCCGCAGGTCGGCACGGAGGTCAACTATGCCCGTCGCTGGCTGCGGATACCGCTTGGTGCTGCGACGGTCAGCTTCCAGCCATCCGAGTTAGCCAAGTGGGTGCTGGTTTTTTTCTTAGCGGCCTTTTGCTACAAATCCGCCGATACGCTAAAGCGGTTCTGGGGTGGATTCGTGCCGGTCTGCGGCGTTATCGGCCTGGTCGTGGGGCTGGTTATCATCGAGGATTTCGGTTCAGCCGCCCTTATCGCACTGCTGGGTTTTCTTATCCTGCTGGTTGCCGGCATCAATTACAGGCACATTCTTATACCTGTGCCGTTTGCGGCGGCTGTCTTTGCGGTCGCCATAGTCGGCTCGGCCGAGCGGAGGATGCGTATCCTGGCATTTTTGCATCCCGACAAGTGGGCCGATTCGGCGAACTACCAGGCGAATCAGTCGCTGATTGCACTCGGTTCGGGCGGCCTGTTCGGCAAGGGATTGGGGATGGGTATCTGCAAGTACGGCCATCTGCCGGAAGATACGAGCGACTTTATATTCGCTATCATAGGTGAGGAGCTGGGTTTTGTCGGCACGGCGGCTGTCTTAGTGTTGTTCATTGCCTTCGTCTGGCTTGGGGTTTTGGTTGTCGTCCGCTGCAAAGACCGCTTCGGGCAGCTTTTGGCGGCTGCAATAGTGCTGACCATCGCCATCCAGGCGGTGCTCAATATAGGCGTGGTGACCGTCGTACTGCCGACAAAAGGTCTGCCGCTTCCCTTTATAAGTGCCGGCGGCACCAGTTTACTGCTGTCGGCGGCGGCGGTGGGGGTGCTGCTGAATATCGCCTCACACTGCGAAAGCCGGGCTGCTGAGAAGACGCACAGCGGATAGCGTATTGCGTATCGCGTGTACAGCGAGGCGGCGCTTTTGCCATTTTCAGGGAAGATAACAGCAAAAAAGG
>CAZPDW010000170.1:0-3301 GCA_964585535.1 uncultured Pirellulales bacterium | reverse complement strand
TATTGATATTCGGCTGCGCAGCCGTGGGCTTTTTGGCGGGCTGCGGCCGGCAGGGGTACGTCGTTACGGTGGATAACATCTGCACGGCCGATAGGGACAAGACGGCGGTGATGGCGGCTGCAAAGAATGTGCTCGGCCGGATGGGTTTCGATATCGAGAAGTTCGACCCCGACAGTGGGTATATACGGACCCGACCCCTGTCGGGCGCGCAGGCGTTCGAGTTCTGGCGAAGCGACAACGTGGGCTCGTTCAACAGTACCGAGGCGAACATCCAGAGTATCCGGCGAACAGCGGAGCTGAACGTCGGCGAACGGCAGGGACAGGTGTGTGTGGCGTGTGCCGTCAAAGCCGAACGGTTTAGTATGCCGCAGCTTGACACCGGCGATGGACAGACCGCAGTGTTTTCCGAAGCCAACAGGACGCTTCAAAGGACGCAGTTCGATACCGGGCAGAAGAAAGATATGGTCTGGATTGCTCTGGGCAGGGACAAACAGCTTGAAACGAAAATACTTCGGGAAATAAAATCGAAAATCAAAATGCAAAATGGTGGAGCAACGAAAGGAACGCAATGAGAATCCTCATCTGCGGCGGCGCCGGATACATCGGCAGTAATATGGCCGCGATGCTGGCTGAGCAGGGACATCAGCCGATTGTTTATGACAATCTGAGCACCGGACACAGGACGGCGGTCGGCAAGGCGGAATTCGTGGAAGGGGATTTGGCGGATTACGAGCTGCTCACGGAAACGTTAAAGACCAAAAAAATCGAGGCGGTGATGCACTTCGCGGCCTTTATCGAGGCGGCTGAATCGGTTGAACGGCCTTTGAAGTATTATCAGAATAACCTGTGCAATACACTGACGCTGCTGAAGGCGATGGAGCGGTCCGGCGTTGAAAAACTCGTGTTCAGTAGTACCGCGGCTGTTTACGGGATACCGGGGAATACGCCGATACGTGAGGATTTCGCGACGGAACCGATAAATCCTTACGGACAGACGAAACTGGCCGTGGAGCGGATGTGTCATCATCAAAGTGCGGCCGGCAAGCTCAGATATGCGGCGTTTAGGTATTTTAATGCGTGCGGGGCGGGCTTTGGAAGCACCCTTGGCGAGGACCATCGGCCCGAATCGCATCTGATACCGCTGGCGATTGCCGCGGCTATGGGCGGGCGAAAGGCAATGATGGTTTACGGGACGGACTATCCGACGCCGGACGGGACCTGCGTGCGCGATTTCATCCATATCGAGGACTTGTGCAGGGCGCATCTGCTCGTACTGAATAAATTGGATACAGAAACCGAGCTTGTTTACAATCTCGGCAACGGCAGGGGATACTCGGTTCTGGAGCTGATTGAGACGGTAAAGAAGGTCGCGGGCAGGGACTTCGAGGTTGTGCAGACGCAGCGCCGGGCAGGGGATGCGCCGGTGCTGGTCTGTGACGCAACAAAAGCCAAAAACCAGCTCGGCTGGGAGCCGAAGTGGCGAAAGCTGGAAGAGATAGTTGACTCGGCCTGGCGATGGCACAGCGAACACCGGCAGGGATACGACGATTGAGTGATTAAAGAAAAATTCGGGAGCTTCGAGAAGTGGACAAAATTAAGGCAAAGGTGGTTGATTTTCTCAAAAAGTACGAGATGGATTTCGAGGATATCGATATCGACGGCAACGTCCGCAGCTTTCTGGACGATATGCAGCAGGGCCTTGCGGGGCGACAAAGTTCATTGGAAATGATACCGACTTATATTGAAACGGAAAAAGATATTCCGGTAAATAAGCCGGTGCTGGCAATCGACGCCGGCGGGACAAACTTTCGTGTCGCCATAGTCCATTTTGACGAGCAAAAAAGGCACGTCATCGAGCAGCTAAGGACGTACCCGATGCCGGGGCTCGAGCGGGAGGTGACCAAGGACGAGTTCTTCGAGGCGATGGCGGGCTACATAAAGGACATGGTCGGCGATCATCAGAGCATCGGCTTTTGCTTTTCGTATCCTACGGAAGTCTTCCCGAGTAAGGACGGCAGGGTAATCCTGCTGTGCAAGGAAGTCAAGGCCAAAGCGGTCGAGGGACATATCGTCGGTGAAAATCTCAATCGCGCCCTCGGCGCAATGGGGCTTAAGGGCGACAGGCGAATTATAATATTAAACGATACGGTGGCGACGCTTCTTGCCGGCAAGTGCTCGAGCAACAGGGGCTTCGGCGGGTATATCGGGCTGATTTTAGGCACGGGGACAAACTGCTGTTACGTGGAAAAAAATATCAACATTACCAAGAAAAAAGAGCTGGACCCCGAAAGGAGCCAGATAATAAATATCGAATCGGGCGGCTTCGGTAGGTTCCATCGCGGCAAAATAGACCTTCAGTACGATGAAACAACGGTTGACCCCGGCGTGCATGTTTTTGAAAAGCTGATATCTGGTGCGTACCTCGGGCCTATATCGCTGCGGACGATTCGCAAGGGTTGTGAGGATGGGCTGTTTTCGCCGCCGGTGGTGAAGGCCGTCGCCGGAATGGAAGAACTTGAAACAAAAGAGCTTAATGATTTTATGCACTATCCCTTCGGTGACAATCCCCTGGCTGCGGTATGCGCCGCAGGACAAAAGCAGGATGCTGCTGCGATGTATGTTCTCGTCGATAGAATAGTCGAAAGGGCGGCGAAACTGACGGCGGTCAATCTGTCCTCGGTAGCGATAAAGTCCCGGGCGGGCACGGACCCCTGCCTTGCCATCTGCATCGTGGCCGAGGGCACGACGTTCTACCAGCTAAAAACGCTCAAGACAAGGGTACAGTATTACCTCAAGAGCTATCTGGAGAACCAAAAAGGGATATATACGGATATTGTCGGCGTGGAAAATGCGGCGATAATCGGAGCGGCCATAGCGGGATTGACGAATTAGCTTTTTTTGCCACAGAGAGTTCACAGAGGTTTTTACCACGAAGACGCGAAGGCACGAAGTAACAAAAAAAAAAGGTTCAAACCACGGATACCCCTTCGGTCGTCCGCTTGTCCACAGGATGCCTTACGGCGGGGACACCCTACGGCGGCACAAGTACCTATGGCATAAATACCTATGGCATAAATTAACGCGGGTTTTTTGGTTGGGGAGGACGCCAAATATGTATGAGATATGGTGAAGGGATTATTATTTAAGGTGAATGGGGGCCTACCACAAAGTCCCAAACGCACGAAGGGGATAAGGTGCATAAGGGCATAAGAGAAGAGAAGAGTAGATTGTTTTGTTTTTGGTTTGGGTGGATGAATGTTGGCGTTTCAATTGATTATCGATTATTGATGATTGATTATTT
>CAZPDW010000169.1:0-3328 GCA_964585535.1 uncultured Pirellulales bacterium | reverse complement strand
CGACAGACAATTGATGTGCGGGCCGACCAGCCGGCTGTAGAGGCCCGCCGTCACAGCCAGCAGCACTGCGACAAGCAGAGCGTTTCTCGACGTTCGATTCGTTTTTATAAAATTATCAATTTGCATTTACCGTATCCGCCTTCCTGGGCGCCGGGCTGCAGATAATTTCATATTTAATCAGCCCGGGTTTGTCTGCGGTGATTTCCGTTTTAACCAGCGAGGCCGAGCTTATACATTTTGACTTATCAAGATTGTTGACGAAGACTTCAGCGGCCCTGTAAGTAGCGGCCTGTCCGGCGAGCAGTATTTTTGCCCTGCTCGTGCCGGACAAGCTGCTCAGCCGGGCATATCCCGGTATTGCCCGTCGTATCTCATTAAGCACCACAGCCCAGTCAACATAACTATGTGAATCATAAATCTTCTTTATCCGCCCGGGGACGGCAGAGAGCTTTTCAATCTGGTTTTCTATCTGCCGTCGCTCTTTGAGCAAAGATTCCGTCTGGCTATCGAGCCGTACATTCTTTACTTCGGATGTTTTTGCTCTGACCTTATCCGTCGTCCTGGACACCGCAGCCGTCGTGAGAGACATTACGAGCCATATCGCCGCCGCAACATTCGCTGCAATAAGGACATGTTTTTTCAGAGATTTTGTCTCGATTGTCTCCCTGGCGAGCAGGTTTATTCTCGATGCTTTTGTAGTTTTTTGCAGAAGTCCCATTGCAAGGCCGACGGCGACGGGCGATGGCGCCTCGTCGGCGGTTTCTGCGGCGTTTACGGGCGTATCGAGCCAGGCATCGGCGGCGGTTCTGACGTCCAGGCGGTCACACGCGACAAGGCCGCTGAGCGTTTCTCTCGCATCTTTGACCGGTTCGACGGAATCCACAACTACGGTGACATCCCAGATGCCGCGATTGTCCGGCACTTCCACATCGTAAAAGCGGATGATTTGCCCTATCTGCTCTGCAAGCTGCGCATACAAATCCTGCTTATCTTTCACCTGTTTGGCCAAAACCTTCGTTCTTACGAAGTCTATCGCCTCGTTTCTCAAGACGCAGAGCGTCAGAACTGTTCCGGTGAGTATGCACAGGAGCACATTGGAGTCGGATTTGCCGGCAATTTTTTTATCGTGAAACGCCCTGAGATAGCTCAGCAGCGCCGGCTCAATCAGTTCGACGTCCAGCCCGGCCCGGCTGCACGAGCGGGCCAGCTCTATCATTCTCCTGTTGTCCGTTGTTGCCACGAGGATACGCGAGTCGCCTCTGCCGCGTGAGCCGACTCTGCAAAAATCCAGCGCGATATTCCGCGACGGCAGGGCGATATACTGTTTGACCTCATTGCGAACGTACCGGCTTATGTTCGAGGGAACCTGCCCGGGCATATCGATAATCTGGACGACCGCGGGGGCCGCAAACAATGATACCGCCGCTCGGGCCGTGCGTATTCCGCTGCTTCTTTTCAAGTGCCTGAGCATTTTCGAGAAGAGCGCCGGATTTTCGATGTTTCCGTCCTTTATCGCTCCTGCAGGTACGGGCGCGGCTGCCGCTTTAACGAGGCGCAAGCCGTCCCTGCCGTTTTTCAGAACGGCTATACTGACTTTGCTTTCGCTAATATCTATTCCCGCCGCTGTTTTGCCGTGGAACATCATTCGTTAATCCTCAGATGGTCGATTCTTATCACGTAAGGCGGCCCGCTGCTTGCCACGGTCAGCTCGGCTTTGACGGTGGCGCTAAAGCCGTGCGAAGAATTGGCGTCGCAGATTACGTTGGGCTCGGGCGGCGCACCTTCGACGATAACGGTATAAGTACCGCCGTTGAATGCCTCGGTGAAACCTGCAATCGAGCCGGTGTTTCTGATACGTGCCAGGGCGTCGTTAAGGCCGGCCTCCGTCGTAGCAAGCGCCTCGGTCGCATACATCTGATTGCGCATAACCTGGATTTCCTCGGTCGTCATCTGCAAAATACCCATCGTAATCGTCGCCAGAAGCGCAATTGCAAAGACCGTTATCAAAAATACCGAACCATTTTGTTTGTTTCGCCTGGGCATAAAGTAACCATTTATGGATATATCTGTGCCGAGATTACAACCTTAACGTAATCCGTGTATAATTCGTTTGCCTTTCCGGCGGTGCGCCTGTCATTGGAGCCGACCAGCAGCGTAATCGTATCTTCGCCCGCTCCGCCGATGTAGTTGGCTGCCGCACTGCTGATGGCTGCCGTCAGCACGAGTTCGGCTTCGGTATCCGCCGACGCCTGAAGCTGTTCGTAATTCGAGCCGCTGTAATTCCAGATGTACAGCGTAGCGCCGTCGGTCTTGCCGGACTTGGCGTTGATGCCTTTTCCGTTCCAGGTTAATGCAATCCGCCCGACGTCGCCTTGATTTTCATCGATTTGAATCACAAATCGCATCAGGGCGTATCGACCATTTGCCGAGGCGTCGAATATATGAAAGAGACCGTCATCGGCTTCAATTTTGTCGTATTCGCTCGAGTTCAAAACCGTCGATGGCGTCGTCTCGTTTGTCGGCAGCTTATTGTTCTGCCCGTCGTAAGCAAATATATTCGTCCCCTGAACCCGGACGGCGTAATCGTAGGTGTTTTGCCCGCTGTCGCCGGCTGTATTATTGCCGTTGGTGCGAAGATAGACACAGGTACTGAAAATCTTGTCCTGAGCAACTGCAGCCGAATTGGTCACGCTCGTATCGACCTTCACGACACGAATCAGGTTGCAGTCTGTTACCGGCGACATGGCCGTGTCAATGTCGCAGGCGTCGTAGCAGGTGAACGTCAGCGAGCCGACCGGCCCGGCCAAATCCGACAGGTCGCCGACAACGCCGAACTCGACGTAGTTATCTACGGCAATATCGTACCGCAGGGTATTGCCGTCGTTGCCCTCGAACTCGATGTAGCCGTCCGTATCGCTCGCCTGCGAGACCGCCGTCACCTTGACGGCCTGCGACAAATTGCGAGTAACGTGGTCCATAAAGACCCTACCATTCTGAATCGCCTCGGCGGAGCCCTGTTTTGAGTCCCAGCTATGGCCTATGACGGCAAACTGCGGCAGTATGGCCGCGAAGATAATCGTCACCATAGCCACGGCTATTATCAGCTCCACAATAGTCAAGGCCCTGCGAGAACGTTTTGTGTCGATGCTTAGATTCATTTTTTTAAGCGCATAGTACCTTCCATTGTTAAAAGTATTTTCGGCATAAAGCACCGGAGGCCCCTGCCCGCCTATCGAATTATACGGCACAAAAAGGAGGGCCGCGAAAGACGGCGAAAATCGCGCTGCCCGCCGGCGGCGCTTCGTTTTTATCAGACATTCGCGGCGGG
>CAZPDW010000168.1:0-3355 GCA_964585535.1 uncultured Pirellulales bacterium | reverse complement strand
AAAGTAAAGGAACGAGCATTGGATAGTTGATAATATTATGTATGAGGCCAAAAGGGACAGCAAAGGGACTTCAGAAAGGGGACTTCGGCGGCGTCGAGAGCGGGCAATAGCTCTGCTGAAAGATGGCTACGGAATCCGCGAGGTTGCCGGGATGGTCGGCTCTTGTGGCAGTTCGGTGGTGCGATGGCGTGATGCTCACAAAAAAGGCGGCGACAAAGCCCTCGAACCCAAGCCGACACATAGTACCTCGTAACATTTGAATTTACGGGTCAAAGCGTTTCGTTTCGATACGGAATTAAACTCATTAACAAACTGGATTCCCGCTTTCGCGGGAATGACAAAAGGGCGTGGGAATGGCAACGCCCAAAATCAAGCGTTATGGAGTAGTAGTTTGTTTTTGTAAAAAGGGGTTTGTGAGGGTATAATGGGGTTGGATTTGGATAAATCATTTTGGCTGCTTTAGGGGATGCATGCAGTGGCTGAGAAGCTGAGTCGCCGGGTTTTTTTGAAGAGAGCGGTATCGAGTGCAGCCGGGCTCGGGTTTTGCTGCGGCCGGTGCGTGGCGCCGGGTTTGGGGTTTTGGAGCGGGTCGGGGGCCGGGTCAGCGATGAATGTTGTGCTGATGATTCTGGATACGGTTCGCGCTGACCGGCTGGGCTGTTACGGCAACAGCGAAGGCATTACGCCGGCGATAGACCGGTTTGCGCGTGATGGGGTTTTGTTCGAGAATTGCTATTCGCAGGCGCCGTGGACGCTTCCTGCAGTTGCGTCGATATTTACCTCGCTGTACCCAAGCCAGCACGGCGCCGGCGGACACGAGAGTAAGTTCAGCATGTTGGGCGAGGGGATTGTGAGTGTGGCGGAATTGTTTAAGACAGCGGGCCGGGCGACCGGGGCAGTGGCAAACGTTCGATTTATCACGAGCAGGTTCGGGGTGACGGGCGGCTTCGATACGGTTGACGTTGTTAATGGGGGGCGGTCGAATCGTCGGATGCGTCGGGCGGAGCGAACAACGGATGCGGCATTGGGGTGGATTGACGGGTGTGCGGACAAGCCGTTTTTCCTGATGGTGCATTATTACGACCCGCACCTTGTGTATGACCCGCCCCAGCCATATCGGCGGCGGTTTGCGTCGGCGCGGGATGCCGAGACGAAGGGTTATGTTTTCGGGACCGATAAGGACGTCAAGGCGATGCGCAGCAAGGGCAAGAAGCCGTCGGCGGAGACGGTATTGCGGTTAGAGAAACTTTACAACGGCGAGGTGGCCTATACGGATTCGGCGGTAGGCAGGTTTTTAGAGGGCCTGGCGGAGAGGGGGCTTGAAGATAAGACGGCGGTTGTCCTGACGGCGGACCACGGCGAGGAGTTTTTGGAGCACGGCGGCTTCGAGCACGGTCATACTCTTTACAATGAGCTTTTGCACGTACCGCTGGTTATTCGCAGGCCGGGACATATCGGGGCGGGATTGCCGGCGGCGGGTGAGAAAAGTCCGGCGAGGGTCGGCCAGACGGTCCGTTTGATTGACATAGCGCCCACGATGTGCGAGATGGGAGGTATCGAGGGGTCGAAGGATTTTATGGGTGAGAGCATGGTTGGTATGTTCGGGGGCGGCAGATTTGACGAGCGAGTTGTCTTCGGTGAGGGTAATTTGTGGGGGCCGACGAGGACGGCCTTTTGCACCGGCGGGAGCAAGCTGATATTGCAGGGTAGCGGCGACGGTGTCGAGCTGTACGATTTGCAGACGGACCCGGCGGAGAAGAAGAACCTTGCGCGTCAAAGGCCGAAGCTGTGTGACAAGATGGTGAAGGGATTGGAGGAGTTTTCGGCTTTGATGGAGGCCCGGCGTGGGCAGGGCAAGTCGCCGGCACTATCGCAGGAGGACATGAATCGGCTGCGTTCGTTGGGATACGTCAGGTGAATGATATGAACAGGCGAAGGTTTCTAAGGCGTTCTTTGACGGCGGCGGCGGGTGCGGCGATTGGGTTTGGCTTCGGGCGGCGTCCGGGATTCGGGTATTCTCGCGGCGCAGCCGGGGAGGTGAAGAAAAACGTCATACTGATAATAACGGATACGGTTCGAGCCGACCGGCTTGGCTGCTATGGTAATACCGAGGGTATAACGCCGGGGATAGACCGTTTTGCGCGTGATGGGGTTTTGTTCGAGAATTGCTATTCGCAGGCGCCGTGGACGCTTCCTGCAGTTGCGTCGATTCTCACGTCGGCTTATCCCGACCGTCACGGCGCCGGCGGGCCCGAGGGTAGATTTACGAGGTTGAGAGGCGACATTCCTACGGTAGCCGAGGTTTTTGCGGGCGCCGGCTATGCAACGGGGGCCGTGACGAACGTCCGGTTCCTGAGCGAGACATTCGGTTTGAACAGGGGCTTCGGTTCGGTGGATGTTTACAAGACCAAAAATGTGTATCGTCACGCGAGGCGTGCGATGCGCACCAGTTTTGCGGCGCTTCGGTGGATTCAAAGGCATAAGGCAAAGCCGTTTTTTCTGCTGGTTCACTATTACGACCCGCATCTTATCTATGCGCCGCCCAGTGCCTTTAGAAGACGCTTTGCCGAGGTACAGGACCGGAGCACAGGTAACTATATTTTCGGCACGGGCACCGATATTTTGAATATGCGTACCTCGGGGACTTGCCCCGACAGAGAGACGATAGGCCGGCTGAAGAAGCTATATAACGGCGAGGTCGCCTATACGGATTCGGCGGTGGGCTGGCTGCTTGAGAGAATATCGGATGTAGGCCTTGGCGGGAAGACCGTCATTGCCCTGATGTCGGACCACGGAGAGGAATTTCTCGACCACGGCGGTTTCGAGCACAGCCATACGCTGTACGATGAGCTGCTTAAGGTTCCTTTAATCATACGAACGCCCGGGATGCTCGAAAAGCAGGCCGAACATCGGCCTGGCACAGCCGGCATCAGGGTCGGCCCGGATGTTCGGTCTATTGATGTGGCGCCTACGCTGTGCGGTTTGGTCGGCATTTCGGCAGCTAAAGGTTTTGTCGGCGAAAGTCTTGTTTCTCTTCTGGAGGGTCGGGGCGGCGCCGACAGGCCCGTACTGAGCCAGGAGACGATGTGGGGCGTGAACAAGAACGCTTTGCGCAGGGATGGATTCAAGATTATCGTCAAATCGTCGCCGGCAAAATACGAGCTGTACGATATTAAAAAGGACCCCGGCGAGCAGAATAACATTGCATCAAAGAATTCTGTTCGATGCGGGAAAATGGCTGCGGAAGTGGACGGCATGATTGAGGCGGCCGGTGGCAGACAACTGCTCAGGCAGAAAGCGGCGATTTCAGAAGAGGATATCAATGCCCTGCGTTCGTTAGGATACGTGAAGTGAA
>CAZPDW010000167.1:0-3385 GCA_964585535.1 uncultured Pirellulales bacterium | reverse complement strand
GAGGCGTGGTCGATGCTGTATTCCACCAGGAGCCGACCCTTCGACCCGCCCGAAACCGGCAAAATCGCCATCAAGGTAATAAACCACTACGGCGACGAAGTCCTGAAAGTCTATGAACTATAACCGCCCACACCGGCTGGCCAACAAAATGAGTTGTAAATGGTATAACGTTTGCCCTTTGAGAAGATTTGAAAGACAGGGAAAGCTCCCTGATAAATGGGCAAAAGAATATTGTAAATCCGATGATAATTGGAAAAACTGTAAGAGGTACCGGTTGGAGGAGCAAGGCGTTTACCACGCCGACAATATGCTCCCTAATGGAAAAATTGATGAAGTAATAGACATCCACCGCGTCTGACCAATAAAGTAATTTTGGAATCTATCGAGCGCAGGACAGCGTCGAGCTTTCGTTTCAGGAATGGTCTGAGTATTCTCTGTCCTTTTGGCCCGATGGCGATTAAGCGGGTATGGCCTCGGTATGCTGTTTTGTGCTCTTTCGCCCGGTACCTGCCCGCCCTGAGATTCTCCACCGTTGCAAGCGCCTGATAGACAGTCACCGGCACAAGCTGCTGCGAGGCCGCCCATCGGAACATTTTCTTGAGCATCCCAATTCGCTTATTGATGACTGACCGGGCCAGCCCTTTGTCAATCATTTCATCCCGTAGCTCTTGCAATTGAAAATGTAAATTAAAGATTTCGGCTTGCCACACAAAAAATACAAGCCCTTATCTTAGAAGGGCTTATGATTGGGCGGTACAGGACTTGAACCTGTGACCCCCTGCGTGTAAAGCAGGTGCTCTGGCCAACTGAGCTAACCGCCCGACTCGCCCCAACGTTACCGGTTTTTGCCCCTTGCGTCAACATCTTTAATCCCTTATACTCGTACGCCCGAAAGCATACCGCACGCCCCCCGACGTGCGGGCTTGTTCACGGTTTGGCTTTATTGAAAGTTGAGGTATTCCGATGACTTTGCTTGATGTCATTGCCAAAAGATATTCCTGCAGGGACTACCAGGACAGGGATATCGAACCCGACAAACTCGAAAAGCTCCTCGAGGCCGCCCGACTGGCCCCCTCAGCCAAAAATCTACAGGACTGGCGCTTCGTCCTTGTCAAAGACAAACAACTCAAACTGCAGGTGGCCGACTGCACCAACAGGCCGCAAATCTTCGGAAAAGCCCCTCTAATCATCGTTGCCTGCAGTAACAGCGACGAAATTATGCGCTGCGGCCAGCACGTCGGCCCTATCGATGTCGCAATCGCACTCGAACACATTGCCCTCGCCGCCGCCGACCTGGATTTGGCAACCTGCTGGATCGGCTCCTTTGACGCACAAAAAGTCCGCCCAATTCTTGCCATACCGCAGAATGTCGCTATAATCGAGCTTATGGCACTCGGCTACCCTGCAAATGGCAGACGCCCGACCAGCCGTGAGCCGATTGACAATATCGTATGTTACGACAAATGGCTCTTCTGAACTCTATACAAAAACTCGTGAAAGGGCCTTGTTTGCTGATTCCTTTTGGGGACGTGGTGTAACGGGAGCACGCCGCGGTCGCATCGCGGAAATGAGGGTTCGATTCCCTTCGTCTCCATTCTCTTTTCCTCCGCACCTACGCCCAAAAACCCCTCGCCGATTTCCCAAACCTGAATTCCCCCGTCCCCCTGCTCCGAAAGTTCGAACGCCCGTTTGAACCAAACGCGCATTACCCTGCGCACGAAAATCCCTGCCTGCAAAATATTTTTATCCCTTTTACACGCAATCACTTAGCAATTCCTGCTCACCCAAAATGCACCGAAAAATCGTACCAAACGCGCAACCCCCTCCCTTTATAGAGCGGCCTTTCTGTAACCGCTCGGATGCAAAAAAACTAACCCTTGTTTACTGTTTCGCATTTGACGTAAAATCGCATATCACCCGCAAGCATCACTCGCGGGCAGGGGGGGCCGGTGGTCATCGTATTCAAAATCAAAATCCCCATACCTCTATGCCTCCAACGCATCTATGTCCCGCTCCTGCTCACCTGCCGCCGCATACGATTTGGATACCCCTTCCGAAAAATCCCACTCACAAAAGGACAATTCGCCATCATCGACCCCCAGGACTACCCCGCCGTCTCAAAATTCAAATGGCACATCACATCCTCACCAACCTCTCGCTACGCCGCTCGATGGAGTCGCCTGACAACCGGCCGAAGAATAAAAATCACTATGCACCGACAAATTATGTGGCTTTCTAATCGTTGCCTTCTCAACCATATACGAAATACGACATCCGAAATACGAATCATCGACCACGTCAACGGCAACGGCCTCGACAACCGCCGTGCAAACCTCCGGCCCGCAACATATTCACAGAATCTCGCCAACAGACCGAAACAACGCGGCCCTACCCGCTCAAAATTCAAGGGCCTCGATTTCGATAAACGCCAACAAAAATGGAAAGCAAGAATCCAGTGCCAGGGCCGAAAATTCTACCTCGGCTCCTTCGACTCCGAAATCGAAGCCGCACACGCCTACGACAAAGCCGCCCGAAAGCACCACGCCCAATTCGCACGCCTAAACTTCCCGTAGCGAAGTGAAAAATCTCCTCTTCGCCGACCGGATTCTTCGCCTTCGCCCCACTGAGATAGAATAGCGTAATCTTATGGGACCGGCATCCCAAAAAAACTTTGACGAAATTGTTGACGGCAGCCCCCCGGACGCTATAATAATTACCTATGATGAATAAATGGACACAATCAGAAATAAAGTTGCTCAAGAAGCTGTTTCCGAACACGAAAAACTTCGACATAGCTGAGAAGCTCGGCAGAACCCTGGAAGCGGTAAAATTCAAAGCTCGAACGCTGGGACTGAAAAAGGCCGAAGGGCATTTCCTCTGGACCGATGCGCAGGTCAAGCTTTTGAAAAAGCTGTTCACCAACAGGAAAATCCGCGTCGATGAAATCGCAGATCGGCTCGGCAGGGGTGTCAAGGCAGTCAGGAACAAGGCTATCGAGCTTGGCCTTAAAAGACGCAGGCATCCCAGATGACCCCCGCTCTGTGAAGCCGGTCCCAACGCCTTCCGGCCAACAGCTTCCTGCACCCGCAGCCCCTAATCCCTAAACCCAACTCGGCCATCCTGCCCGCCACCCAAAGCATACCCCAAGCGCAGCCGAGCCAATAATCAATTATCAATAATCGATAATCAATTGAACTGCCCGCCATCCAAAGCATACCCCCGAGCGCAGCCGAATCGGCCAAATTGTTGTCGTCCCCGTATAATTTATCCCCAGCCGACCGGCAATCCGGATATTTAGCCCCAGGTTTCACCTGGGGTTCACCCCGCCCAAATTCTTCACAAACCCGTCTCGCCATATTATCCGATGCTGTATGGTCCCCGCTCT
>CAZPDW010000166.1:0-3391 GCA_964585535.1 uncultured Pirellulales bacterium | reverse complement strand
AATAATGGGGACAGTCACCTATTTTTCTTACCCAGCCTGACATTTTTCTTTCTCTTTTTAAAAACTAAAAAACTAAAAACTAAAGACAGTCACCGTTTTTTGTTCCCGATTTTAACTTCTTCACATCTTTTTCCGCTCCTGACTGGCAGCAAGTTTCAATATCATCGCCCCTTGCCGCCAGACGCAGTATAAATCCTCGCAACAAACCTGTCAATCCTGTCTAAAAAAGTCCCGCCGGTGAAGAAAGGTTAAGGGTGAGAGACGGGATTCGAACCCCCACCCCCCATACCGAAGGCCTTTGGCAGTCCGCTCTTGTTTAAAGCTTGCGCCCCTCGAATCGCGAACTTGCCCCCCAACAAAAAAAGGTGCACCGAACAATCGCCGGCACACCTCAATCTTCAAAATACCCGCCGTTCGGCGGAATCCCTCTCAATAATCAATCATCACTAATCGATAATCAATTACCTCACTGCCGCCTGCGCAGCCGCTAATCGCGCAATCGGTACCCTGAACGGCGAGCAGGAAACGTAATTCATTCCGACCCGGTAGCAAAAATCGATGCTGGCCGGCTCGCCGCCGTGCTCGCCGCAGATGCCGACCTTGAGATTCTTTCTCGTGCTTCGGCCTAACTTTGTACCCATCTCGACTAACTTGCCGACCCCGGCCTCATCCAGCGACTGGAACGGGTCCTTTTCGTAAATGCCTTTTTTGACGTATTCGCCGAGGAACTTGCCGGCGTCATCGCGTGAAAACCCCATCGTCATCTGCGTAAGGTCGTTGGTCCCGAAACTGAAAAACTCGGCCTCTTTTGCAATCTCGTCGGCCGTCAACGCCGCTCGCGGCACCTCAATCATCGTGCCTATCATATAACCGACCCGGCCCTTGCGCTCCCTGAAAACGATGTTGATTTCATCGACAATTTCGTCCTTGACGTCTTTCAACTCGGCAATCGCGCCCACCAGCGGAATCATAATCTCCGGCCTGACCTTAACGCCTTTTTTCTTCATATTCAGGGCCGCCTCGATGATGGCGCGCGTCTGCATCCGGTAAATGGCCGGGTATGTTATCGCTAACCGGCAGCCCCTGTGACCCAACATCGGGTTGAACTCGTGAAGCTGCGCGACCTTTGCCTTTACCACGGCGGGCTTTACCTTCAGCCGCCGGGCCATCTCCGCCTGGTTGGCCGCATCCTGAGGCAAAAACTCGTGCAGCGGCGGGTCGAGCAGCCGAATGGTCACGGGCAGCCCGGCCATCGCCCTGAAAATACCCTCGAAGTCGCCCCGCTGATATGGCAGCAGCTTCTTGAGCGCACTCTCGAACTGCCGTTTTGCGGTGGCGTACCTTTTTGCGATTTCGGCCTTTTGCTTTTTGTCTTTTGCTGCGTCGGTCTCGGCGAGCATTTTTGCATAATCGTCCGCGGCTAAAATCATCTGCCGGACGGGCCAAATCCGCTCGCCCTCGAAGAACATATGCTCGGTCCGGCAAAGCCCGATGCCCTCGGCGCCGAAGTCCCTTGCGCGTTTGGCGTCTTCGGGCGTGTCGGCGTTTGTGCGAACACCTAACTTTCGGACCGAATCGCAAATCTTCATAAACCGGCCGAAATCCCCGCTGAGCGTGGGAGCGGTCGTAGCGAGCCGGCCTTTCATAACTTCGCCGCTTGTGCCGTCTAAGCTGAGCCAGTCCCCCTGTTTGATAGTCCTCGTGCCGACGGTCATCCGGGCGGTCTTGTAATTGATATTCAGCTCGCCGACGCCGGCCACGCAGCATTTGCCCATACCGCGGGCAACCACGGCGGCGTGGCTTGTCATACCGCCTCGAGCGGTCAGGATACCTTCGGCGGCGTCCATACCGCCTATGTCCTCGGGGCTGGTCTCGGTTCGGATGAGGATTACCTTTTTGCCTTTATCGCGCCACTGCTCGGCGGTAACGGCGTCGAAGACGACCTGGCCGACCGCGGCGCCGGGCGATGCGGGAAGACCCTTGGCGAACGTGTCCCTGCGGGCCTTCGGGTCAAAGTGCGGATGAAGCAGCCGTTCCAACTGCTCGGGCGTTACGCGCTTTACCGCCTCTCTGCGAGAGATAAGCCGTTCGTTGACCATATCAACGGCAATTTTGACCGCCGCCTCGGCGGTCCTTTTGCCCGTCCGCGTCTGCAGAATATACAGCCGGGATTTCTGGATAGTAAATTCCATATCCTGTATATCTTTATAGTGTTTTTCCAGCCGGGTCATCAGCCGGGTAAGCTTTTTGTAGGCGGCGGGCATTACAGTCGAGAGCTTCTTTAGCTCGATGGGCGTCCTGATGCCGGCGACAACGTCTTCGCCCTGGGCGTTCATCAGGAACTCGCCGTAGAATTCCTTGGTCCCGTTGCTCGGGTTGCGGGTAAAACACACGCCGGTACCGCAGTCCTCGCCCATATTTCCGAAGACCATCGTCTGGATGTTGACCGCCGTGCCGAGCAGGCCCGTGATGTTGTTCAGCCGGCGATACGTTACGGCGCGGTCAATCATCCACGAGCCGATGACGGCGTTTATCGCAAGGTGTAACTGCTCTCCCGCATCCTGCGGGAAGAGCTTGCCGACGTGCTTTTTATAGACGGCCTTGTACTTCTCGACCACCTCTTTGAGCTGCTCGGCGGTCAACTGGTTGTCGAGCTGGACGCCTGCCTTCTTCTTGGCCGCGTGAATCACCCGCTCGAAATACTCATGCTCGCACCCCATAACGACGTCGCCGAACATATCGATAAACCTGCGGTAAATGTCCCAGGCGAATCTTGGGTTTTTGGTTTTCTTTATGATGCCCTCGATGACCGTGTCGTTAAGCCCAAGGTTGAGCACGGTATCCATCATACCCGGCATAGAGACAGCGGCCCCGCTTCGGACGCTGACGAGCAGGGGTTTTTTCGGGTCGCCGAACTTTGCGTTCATTGCCTTTTCGAGGCGGGCGACGTTTTTGTTGACTTCGGCGTCCAGGCCGGTGGGCCATTTTCCGCGGTTGTTATAGTAGCGGTCGCAGACCTCGGCTGAGATAGTAAAGCCCGGCGGAACGGGAATGCCGAGGTTGGTCATCTCGGCAAGATTTGCTCCCTTGCCGCCTAAAATTTCCTTCATTTTCGCATTGCCCTCGGCCTTGCCGCCGCCGAAGAAATAAACCCATTTCTCTGCCATCGAAAACATCTCCTTACTGTGCAAAAGTGCATTATCAAAAAAAGTTTCGGCTTATGTTAAGCATTCATCAGGAAAGGACCAGCAAAACATCCCGTCCGGACGATAAAACCCAACACTATACGGGTTTTGCTGCGGAATGTCAATGGTTAATAGCGAGACACAGAGATTCTACCACCAGGACGCGAAGACACGAAGAGTAAAAAGGCAAAAGGGCACAGAGGACT
>CAZPDW010000165.1:0-3493 GCA_964585535.1 uncultured Pirellulales bacterium | reverse complement strand
GTTTATAACTTTCGTTTTCCTGCTGATTCTCCTCATCAGGGCGGTAAGGACCCTGCCCGGCCCGATTTCGTAGAATTGTTCGAGTCCCTCGTCGAGCAGACGCTGCATACATTTTTGCCACAAAATCGGCGATGTCAACTGTCTGGCAAGACCGTCTCTGATTGATTCTGTATTAGTATAGTATTGGGCATCGATATTTCTGATAATTTTCGGCTCGGTCGGCTCGGCGATTTGGGTTTCAGCCAGCGTTTTTGCAAGCGTTTTGGCCGCCGGTTTCATCATATCCGTATGGAATGCGCCGGCAACCTCCAACCGAATCGCCTTTATTGCGCCGTACTTGGCGGCAAGTTTTTCCGCCCGGGCGCACGCTGGCCTGCTGCCGCTTATCGCGACCTGCCCCGGGCAGTTAAAGTTCACCGCCGCCAGCGGCTCTCCCTCGCCGGCCTCGTCGCAAAGGGCCTTTGTTTTCGCTTCGTTAAGTCCGATGATTGCGACCATACCGCCGTCGCTGGCGTCCGCCGCGGCTTGCATCGCCTCGCCGCGTTGCTTCACTAATCGCAGTCCGTCCTCGAAGGTTATCGCGCCCGCCGCATAAAGCGCGGTATATTCGCCTAAGCTAAGGCCGGCGGTAACGTTTGCTTTCAGCCCGCTGGCTGCCGATTCGGCCCGGATGACCTCGAATATCGCCGCCGATACCGTAAAGATGGCCGGCTGGGACATCGTCGTCGTATTGAGCCGCTCGGCAGGGCCATCGAAGCAGACCTTTGCAATGTCGAAGCCGGCTGCCTCGCCGGCCTTATCGAAAATTTCCTTTGCCGCGCCGAACTGCTCGGCTACCTCCCTGCCCATCCCGACAAACTGAGCGCCCTGGCCCGGAAATAAAAATGCCGTCTTCATCGGCTCATCCCTGACTGCATTTATGTCTGTTTCATTTCTGCATTCGCTCACCCTGATATCCTGTTTGCCTGATACCCTTTCACTCTTTTAACCTTAGTGCCTTAGTGGTAATCTACGCCGTCCTCTAAAACTCAATCACGTTAGCGCCCCAGGTAAGGCCTGCGCCGAAGGCGACGAAGATGACCAAATCGCCCCTTTTAATCTTTCCCGCCCGTACGCAATCGTCAAAGGCAATCGGCACCGAGGCCGACGAGGTGTTGCCGTATTCGTTGATGTTTAGAAAGACTTTTTCAGACGGCAGCTTAAGGCGTTTTGCCGCTGATTCGATGATTCTGGCGTTCATCTGATGTGAGATGACCATTGCAACGTCATCGATAGTCAGGGCGCATGTGTCAAGGCAATCGGTAACGGCCTCGACGATGCGGCGGACGGCCTGCTGATAGACTTCCCGACCCTTGATTTCCATATAGATAAGGTCGGGATTATCCAGCGGCTTGTCCGACGGGTGACGTGAGCCGTACGCCTGGCAGTTCAGTGCCTGCCAGCTGTTGCCGTCCGAGTACATCGTACTGTATATGATGCCCTTTCGCCCGTCGTCGCAGCGCTCAAGGACGACCGCACCGGCACCATCGCCGAAGAGGATACAGCTCGTCCGGTCCTTGTAGTTGGTAATCTTGGTCAGCGTTTCAGCGCCTATCACGAGGGCGTTATTGAGCCGGCCATTCTCGATGAACTGCTGGACGATAGAAAGCCCATAGACAAAACCGCTGCAGGCGGCGGCCAAATCGAAGACCCACGCCTTTGACGCCCCTAATGTCCGCTGCACGAATGAGGCCGTCGATGGAAAGACCATTTCCGGTGTTATGGTTGCGACGATAATGAGTTCCAGCTCACTCACATCGAGCCCGGCATCGGCCAGCGCCTTCTTGGCCGCCTCGGTAGCCAGCGTGGCCGTCGTCTCCTCAGGGGTTGTTATGTGACGGGTTTGGATGCCCGTGCGGGTGCGAATCCACTCGTCGGTGGTCTCGACCGTTTTCGCAAGCTCTTCATTTGTCAGGATTTTGGCCGGCGCATAAGAGCCGTGCCCCGCGATTATCGCCCGACAAGCGGGTGTTTGAGAGCTACCTGGTTTGTTCATCCCTGGTTCCTGATACAGCTTTGCCCGGGCTTATGTCGTGCGGCTCCCTGCCGCAGTTGTTGCCCGACAGATATTCGATGATTTTGTCGTTTATTTTTTTCGTATGGTACTTTTTCGATGAGAGGATGGCATTCTTTATCGTTCGTGCCTTGCTTGAGCCGTGGCATATCAATGCGGTGCCGTTGACGCCGAGGAGCAGCGCCCCACCGTAAGTATTATAGTCATACTTTTTATAGATGCGGGTCATTATCGGCTTGAACTTCATCGCCAGCCGGAACTTCTCGGTCATCAATTCTCCCTTTATCGCCTTGAACAGGCCGTCCACCAGCCCTTCGGTGAGCTTGAGGACCACGTTTCCCACGAAGCCGTCGCAGATAGCGACGTCGCAGGCGCCGTTGAAAATGTCTTTCCCCTCGATATTGCCGACAAAGTTCAGATTCAAATCCGACCTCATCAGCTCACGTGCCTTTTTGGTAATCTCGTTGCCCTTGGCGTCTTCCTGTCCGATGCTCATAAGCCCCACCCTCGGGTTCTCTATCCCCAGAAGATACTTGGAATACAATCTCGCCATTATCGCATATTGATGGAGATTCACGGGCTTGCAGGCGATATTTGCTCCGACGTCGCAGATTGTGACGGGGCCCTCGAATGTCGGGAAGACGACGGCGATACCGGGGCGGTTGACGCCGGGGAGATTACGCATTCTCATCTGAAAAGCGACGACACAGGCGCCGGTGTTACCGGCGGAGATGACGGCGTCGGCGCGTTTTAGCTTGCCAAGCTTTGCGAGGACGGCGATGGAGCTTTTTGGCTTTTTGCGAAGGGTATCGATAGGCGGCTCGTCCATTTGGATGATGTCGGGGGCATCAATAACAGAAAGGATACCTTCGCTCAGCGGCTTTCGAGGCAGGCGGGGCTCGATGATGTTCGCCGGGCCGACGAGGATGAGCCGGTCTCTCTCTTCGAGAGCACCGATGGCTTCGAGGGCACCCGCGATGATTTCATCCGGGGCGTTATCGCCGCCCATCGCGTCAATGGCAATTCGCATTTTGTCGCGCCTTTATGCGGATTCCTTGCCGAGGTCCAGTGTAATGGCGGGATTGACATAACCACAGTTCTGGCAGGCGGCGTGGGGGAGCTTTGCCTGGCCACACTTTTTACATACCGAATAATTGACGGGTTTCAGGCGATGATGTGCCCGCCGGGTCCTTGTTCTGCATTTGCTCATTTTCTTCTTAGGCAGCATAAACGAGACACTCCAGAATGAATCGAAAGTCAGCGAATACCAAAAGCCCTATTAGTAATCTACGGAAGGGGGGCTGTCAAGTAAAAATTTGGTATATTTGGTTCGTGGTGCGTACCGTGTCCTGCGTAGTGTGTCCAGCGTACCGCCTACGGCGGGTAAAATTGCGTATGGTGGATGTTTTGTATTGTTGACGGGGGCGGTGTTTTTGTGTA
>CAZPDW010000164.1:0-3609 GCA_964585535.1 uncultured Pirellulales bacterium | reverse complement strand
CGGCTGCGACAAAATCCTGCGGGCGATGAACCGGCAATACACCGTCGGCGAATACCTCGATATGGTTGCCAAAGCCCGCGACATTGTCCCCGGCATCGCTGTTGCAGGCGATTTTATAGTCGGCTTCCCTTCCGAAAGCGACGAGGATTTCGATGCGAGCGTCCGGCTTGTTAAAAAGGCCCGCTACAAAAACTGCTTCGTCTTCAAATACTCGCCGCGTCCGGGTACAACAGCCGACAGCCGGCTTAAAGATACCGTCCCTGTCGAAACCAAGAAGCATCGCAATTATGAATTGCTCTCGGTGCAGGAAAAAATCAGCGGCGAATTAAGCCGAAACTTTCTCGGCAGGACCGTCAGGGTTCTGGTCGAAGGGCCGAGCAAAAAAGCCCACCTCAATCCCGCCGAAGGCGAAGACAACCCTCAATTAGTCGCCCGCACCGCCGATGACTACATCGTCGTCTTCAACGGCCCCGCCCGCCTCGCAGGCCAATTCGCAAACGTAAAAATCACAAAAACCAGCCCGCTGACTCTCTTCGCACAACTCCAGTAGCTCTCTTGCCCCTGTAGCAGACAGAAGCAATCCAAATAGCAAATAGTAAATACCATCTCGCTTCGTGATGGTGTACAATAATTAGCAACTATCCGAGGCGTTTAGCATTGCCCGGCTCCGTAATTGGCAGGTTACTGCGAACAATGCGGAAAAAGTGAGTCGGGATTGGGGCTAAAGTTTTAAGAATTGAAGTTAGAGATTTCAGTTAATTCGAAAGGCAAATCGTGAAACGACGGGATTTTCTCAAATCAGCAACAGCAACATCTCTTGCCGCAGCGGGTTCGCTTGCGGGCTGTAACGACGTCAGGCCAACTGTTGAATATGCCGCGCCGCCGGGCGGGCCGGAAGAATTGGCGCACATCGAGGACGCTCAGCTTGCGGTGACCATCTTCACAGATGCAGTGATGCGTATCACCGATAAGGTGAACGAGCAGATGTGGAAAACATCTCCGGTTGCGATACAGGAAGAAGGCCCGATCGACCTTGGTCACGTCTGGACGCGGACAAGTCGCTCATTTTGCGAACAATACCCCGGCCGATTCGTTGCTAAAAAGCAGGGCAACCACATTCATCTGACCCTGCTCGGCAGGCAAAACAGAGTCGTCGGGACCGTCGTAATAGATATTCAACTTCAATCCGGCTGGCTTGTCTGCAGGATACTCGAAGTGAGTGAATCGCTGCCGTCGCTGATATTCCCGCCCCCGGTGATATGCGATTCGCTGGTCATCCCGAACGGTGCCGGCTTGTGGCTTCGCAAGCCACCGAGTAACACCAGGTTCGACCGAAAGTTTTATCCGTTCTTTAGTAATCTCAACATGCGATGGTTCGGCGGCATCAAGGAAGATGCGTGCTGGCTCGCTATCCTTGATGAAGGAATGCCGGACTCAGGCGCGTTTAGAAGCAACCGCTCCATCTCGCCGGTCTGGCTCAAATCCTTAGGCAAGTGGAAGCCACCGTTTTCGGTTCGCTTCAGGTTCGACAAGGGCAACTATGTCACCTTAGCCAAGATATTCCGCAAGTGGGCAATGCAGAATAAACTCTTCAAATCTCTCGATGAGAAAATAGACACCAATCCGAACCTGCGCCATTTTGTCGGCGGAAGAATGCTCTCGTTTTACGAGGCCTGGCCGGGGACGACTCAGAGGCAGGCCGAAGACCTGTGGCTACCGAGGGGACGAAAACTGTGGGGATTAGGCGGTAAAGATGAAAAAATGAATATCCGCTTCACGCACGCCGACGTCATCAAACACATCGAAAAGGCCAAAAGCCTCGGCTTTAAGAAAGGCCCCGTCATCGTAAGAGGCTGGATCAACGGAGGCTACGATGCTTCACATCCGGACATCTGGCCGCCCGAACCGGCCCTGGGCACCATCGACGAGCTGAGGCAGATAATGTCACTGCCGGAGCCGATTGTCGCAGGCCTGCACGACAACTACCAGGATATGTACGCCAGGGGCGACAGCTTTCCGAAAGGCGTGTGCATCATGCACGACGGCAGGCTCATGCCTGCCGGCTTTTGGCCCGGCGGCCAGGCATACGCGGTCGGCGGAAGAGACCAGCTCAGATACGCAAAACGAAACTGGAAGGATATCAAAACGCTCGGCCCCAAGGCCATATTCGTCGACACAACAACTGCCATGCAGATGTATCAATCCTACGAGAAGGGCAACGAGCTAAGACGCATCGATGACCGTGAGAATAAGTACGCGATGCTGAAGTTCTACCGGGACCAGTGCGCGCTCATCGGCTCCGAGGAAATCGCCGACTACGGCGCGCCGGTAATCGACTGGTTTGAAAATCGCAATGAGCGGATAGAAGGCGAATATGTCCCCCTCTGGCCCTTAGTCTATCACGACGACGCCATCTGCACAAGATACCGTCCCAGGTCAATCACCGGCACCGGAACGTTCCCCAACTGGCTCGAAGATATGCTCTGGGGGTACATGCTGCTGTTCCACATTGATTCGCAGTGGCGCGGTGCCGAGGAATTCAGGAACTCATTCGAGGTTGACGCCTGGCACGAAAGAGTCGCGACCGCCGAGATGACGAACCACAAATTCCTGACCGAAGATTACAAAGTCGAACAAACAGAGTTCTCGACAGGCGATTCTATAATCGTCAACTTCTCGGATAAACCCGTCACCATAGAGGGGACGACAATACAAGCGCAGAGCTACTCTATCATAACATAGACGGCCAACCTGTCTGTTCATCCGTCTTGCTGATTATGCTGAAATTCTACGCCCCCGCCTCCCTCGCCGGCTCATTCGCAAACGTAAAAATAACAAATACTCCCCCACTAACCCTCTTCGCACAATTAGCCGACTAACAGACCACATCCAACCATCTGACGTCAAATGTCATTGCGAAACCCACAGCTCATTCACTCTGGATTTCCGACATCAGCCACATCGTATAACACACCATCGGCGTCCAGTACTCGCATGTCTGCCATTTGCCCGGCATCAAGGCCGGCATATCGTCCTCGGTGCCGCCTATACCGTTCATCACCGCACCGGGAATAAGCGGTGTTACCGGCTCGAACTCATCGGTGACAAACTGCTCCGGCTGGTTGTAGCCGACGCCGGTGACCGTGCTGGCATTGAACGGATTACAGCCCACAATCCAGTCTAACTGCCGTTGTGCAATCGCCGCCAATTCCGGCCTGCCCAATATACGCGACGCCTTGACCAATCCGACCCCCGCCGAGGCGAGATTGCAGTTGACACCGACCCACCAGAAATCCACATTGCCGCCCGGCCGCTCTTTGTGACCCATAAACCACCGATACCAGTATGTCCCTATCGGCTTGGCGCCTCGCTGTTTCTCCAGATAGAACCCGTAAGGCACAATTCCGAAGGCATTGCGCTTCGTCATATTCGAGAGATACCCGCTGCAGTAAAGCTCAATCGCTTTCTTCCACCTCGGTGCATCTTCATATTCGGGAAAATTCTCCAACAATTCACACAGCCCAATCAGGTACTGACAGCCCCTGCTCATCGTCTTGTACGGCTCGGTGTTCTCAGCCGAGGTCATAAAAAATCCCTTCACCGTTGTCT
>CAZPDW010000163.1:0-3610 GCA_964585535.1 uncultured Pirellulales bacterium | reverse complement strand
CTCGGCAGGGGGGCGGCAGCAGAGTAACGGCAGGGGGGCACACCTCGAAAAATCCCATAACCGTTCGCACTCGGTTTCTTCAGCCATTCCGAACTGAAAAGTATTGTCGATTCACTCAAAGGCGAGTTGTAAGAAGCTGCCTGTCGGCGAGGCGATATTACTGAAAGTCGAACAGGGACTGCGTTTTTATCATCGCAATCTGGTCGGGGTATGCGGCAAAGGTATGAACGTGCAGTTCGGTTCTTCTGGCCTCGAAGTCGATATAGCAGAACGGCTGGAGGTTGTCTATTTCCAGTTCAGGGAATTTGACGAAGATGCCGCGGTCTCTGCCGAAGCGTTCGAGATCGGTGTGGCTCTGGCGATACAGATTGGCGCTCATTCGCTCGACCTGAAAATCGGTCATATAGCTGACCCCCCTGCTCAGGGTGCACTTATGGGAGCGCGGGCCGCGAAACTGAAAGCGCTCTATCAGCCCTCGCTGAGGCAGCATCTGTCCCGGTGCGCTGATTACTTCCGTCAGGCACACATTTCCGGCAAATACACTTACCACGTGAGTGCAGCCGGTGACCCAGATGAGCGCTTCATATTTCTCCGTCCTCAGTTTCCTGCTTGCATAGATATTGAACAATTCAGGATGCAGGGGGCGTTGAAATAAGCTAAATGATAACTCTTCGATAGCTACATTTATCTGAGGCGATTCCATTGACATAAACCCTAAAACAAGTTGTTGTCATCTCTGTCCACACCCCCATTATACAAGAATCGTCGTAGCCGATTCAAGGGCCTTATCAATACTGATAAGGGCTCCTGAGACACTTATAGGACTGTTATTTTGCAAATCGAGCGTTTCAAAAGACTAACAGAAATAAAGTTTTTTTCAAAAAATCGCCAAAAGGCGGGAATCGGCGAAAGTTTTTATCCGCCGAATATGAAAACATTCAGGCATGCTGCGATTATGTCGTAAAAAGCGTGGGTGCCCGCCGTGATGCCAAATCCCCTGATTGCAAACAAAATCGCAAAATAGACGCCCGCGATTGTCCTGAATGTGAACTTTGCCCAGTCGAACATATCGCGTTCGTTAAGCCGTCCGCTGAGCAGGTCCAGATGATGGTGCGCACTGAACAATGCCGCCGACATCAATACCGACATTATGACCGAGCCCGTTTTGCCGAAGTTCAGCACGTCCTGGAAAAGCATCATGAGAAGACATATCAGTATCAAACGAAAGACCAGCTCTTCATATATTCCCGCCCCGACGCCGGTGACCACATCCGCCATAACAGACGACTGGCCCTCCGCCGCGGCCGGCTCGCCCGCGGCTGTCACCGAGCAACTCGATATCGGCCCGCATTGGCATACCGCCACTGGTTTTGCGCCGACGGTAACATTGCCTCCGGCGGCGGTACTGTGCAAAAGCAAACTCAGTACAATCAGCGGAACCGCAAGCAAAACACATTCAGTCGCCATCGGCAAAATGTCGGCAAAGAAGACCCGCCAGTTCTTTCCCGATGCTATCTGAAGCGCAACCAAAATCACGACGACAGCCACAGCCGGCGCCGCCCAGATAAACTTACCGCTGAAACCGAGATACTTCAGTAAATCCTGAAGCCATACAAACGCAACAACGCGTACCTGAGTGTGATTGAGAACATCGGTGTTAATAAGAAGGGTCCCGAACTCGTAGAAAAACAAAAAGGGCAGAAGAAAAACCACGCCATAGACGGGCCGGCTCGTCCGCTCAAGGTACGAATCCGGCCTGAAGTTAAAGACCTGACTGGTGCTGAATTTGAACTTGTCCACCATTGCTTTATTAACCGCCATTCGGTCGGCACTATCCTCAATTTAGTCCGTAAGCATTTTCAGAGTTTACTTTAGGCCGGCCGAAATTACAATACTAAGCGCAATGATGCTTTTTCTCGTACACGGATAATACTATGGTGGCCGAGCAACTAAAGACAATTTATCAGCGGCTCTTCGAGTATTTCGGCCCGCAGCACTGGTGGCCCGGCCGGACCCGATTCGAAATCATCGTCGGGGCGATACTCACCCAGAACACCAACTGGACAAACGTCGAAAAGGCAATTGCCAACCTCAGGGGTTGTTCTCTGCTCGAACCGCACAAGCTGTACAAAATTGAAATCGAGAAGCTCGCCGCCCTTATCCGCCCCGCCGGCTACTACCGACTGAAGGCACGACGACTGAAAAACTTCCTCGACTGGCTCTTCGAAAAGTACAACGGCCAACTGGACGGCTTAAACGATATCCCCACAGACCTGCTTCGCCGGGAGCTGCTCGGTGTAAAGGGCATCGGCAGGGAGACCGCCGATTCCATCCTGCTCTACGCACTCGACAGGGCCATCTTCGTCGTCGATGCCTACACCGCCCGCGTTATGCTCCGGCACCGGCTAATCGACAGCGACGCAGATTACGAGCAAATTCAGGACCTGTTTCAATCGAACCTCGACGAGGACGTTCGGCTGTTCAACGAATATCACGCCCTGCTCGTCCGGCTCGGCAAGCAGTTCTGCCGGCCGAAACCGAAATGCAGCGAGTGCCCCCTGAACCTGCTGGCGCACACCATCGAAGCCGAATACCCGTGAGCATCGCCGGTCTGTGACGACCGCCGCCGGCCTGAATTGCTGCAAGTCGAATGACTGCGAAGGCGTTTTTGCCTTTTGCTTTTACTTTTGCCCTGCCGGCGGCTAAAATACCGCACCTATGGCCGGCCAAAACAGCAAATACCGCGTTTTCCTAAGCGCCTGCGAGCCAAGCGCCGACGCCCACTGTGCCGGCCTTGTAACCGCCTTACGCCGGAGCGGTTGCGATATCGAATGCCTCGGCGTAGGAGGCCCTAAAATGGCCGGCGCCGGCTGCGAGCTTCTGGAAAATACCGTCTCGCGGGCCGCAATGACCTACAATGCCTTCGTACACATCCGGTACTTCTACCGGCTCATCAAACGCATTACCCTTTATCTCAAAACAAACAAGGTCGATTTAGTCATAGTCTGCGATTCGCCCGCGTTTAACTTCCACATCGCGAAAGCCGCCAAAAAACTCGCCATACCAACGCTCTTCTACGTCGCCCCGCAGTTCTGGGCCTGGGCGCCCTGGCGAATCGGTAAACTGCGAAAATACTGCGATAAACTCTGCTGCATCCTGCCCTTCGAGCGGGACTGGTTTGCCTCTCGCGGCGTCGATACCACCTTCGTCGGCAACCCGCTCTTCGACGAGATTGATATGGCCGTGCCTGCGGCAGCCCGGCGGAAATACGCCAATTTTAATGCTGATAACGCTAAAATTGCGATTATGCCCGGCTCGCGTACCGCCGAAATCCGCTCGCTCTGGCGGCCGATGCAGCAGGTTGCGGTCGCCCTGAAGCGAAAACGCCGCAACGTCACGTTCACCGCCGTCGCCGTTGATGAAACAACCCGGCAAATCCTCGAAGCGACCCGTTTAGACAACTTCAAATGCACCTTCGATATCGGCTCGGTATATCAGACCGCCTGCAAAAGCGATTTGGCGCTGGTCGCAAGCGGCAGCGCAACGCTGCAGGTGGCCGCCGCGGGCTGCCCTATGGTCGTTATGTATAACTCCAGCCGGCTGCTCTGGC
>CAZPDW010000162.1:0-3744 GCA_964585535.1 uncultured Pirellulales bacterium | reverse complement strand
CTTCTCTGCCGGTTCAGGGGCGCTGCTCCGCAAACAGCCCATCAAGCTCCTGCCGCTCAGGCCGGCAAGCAGCTCGTCTGCGCCTATATAATCCAGTATCGTCGGCATCAAATCAACCAGCGTGACCACTTCAGAGACCCTGCGCCCGGCAAATCTGCCCTTTGGAAAGTGAATGAGCAGCGGGACGTGCATCAGCTCTTCATAGACGGACTGGTCGTGCAGCCAGCCGCCGTGCTCTGCAAACTCCTCACCGTGGTCGGCGATAACGGCGAACAGCGTATCGTCCCAGAGCCCTCTTCGCTTTAACATCTCGACCACACTGCCTAAGTTCTCGTCCGCCTGCCGGACGGCGGCATCGTAGAGAATGTTTATTTGCCCTTTTAGCTCAGTGAGCTTTTGCATTTGCTGCTGCTGCTCGGCGGTATTGTCCGTTGTGCCGATGGTCCGTGCCGCCGCGAAGTCGGCCCGGGTCAATCGGCGGTAGGCATTGCTCAGAAGTCTGACCGTCTGCTTGGTGCCGGCGGGCACGCCGCCGAAGAGTTTTACCAGCCGGTCTGGTGCATCAAAAGGGTTGTGCGGCTCAACGTTATGGATATAAAAGTGGAACGGCCGGTCGGCCCGGCGGCCGGCGAGCCGGCGTTCAACAATCGAGCCGTCAACGGTACGAATCCCGCCGCGGTTGGGCGTATGTATCCAGTCACATATATCATAGCCGGCGTCCAGGCCGGACATCGGCCCGGCGTAGCCGTTGACAAAGAGAGAGCACGTCGAATAGCCGATTCTTTTCAGCCGGGCCGCCAACGGTTCAACTGCAGGGGCGATTTTCTGGCCGTCCACCAATACATTATGCTCGCAGGCGAGCTGCGAGGTCAGTATTGAGACCACCGACGGCAGGGTCCAGGGAGCCGGTGCACTGCAGCTCTCGAAGAGCACGCCTTCAGCAGCTAAGGCGTCGATATTGGGCGACGTGGGCCTGTCGTAACCGTAGCAGCCTAATCGGTCGGCGCGAAGCGTATCTATCAGGAAAAGACAGATATTGACATCCCGCCGGCTGTGACTTGAAGGCCCAAGGGCGTGGTAAAATACCCACGCACCGGCCGCCGCACCACAGCCGCCGGCCGCCAAGGCCAAAAACCGCCGTCGTCCCAATGGCACTGTACCTGATTTACCCATCGCAGCTTTCTCCGGCCCTGCTGCCGCAAAACCATCCACCCGCCGCCACTTTACAAAACATCCACGCGGCTATTCGTTGGGCACAATAACCTCATTATATGCGAATAACCCGGCTGCTTCAATCTACTTGCCAGCTACTTGCTGGTCGAGCATTGCTTTGCTATAAATATACCCCTATGACGGCTACGACGAAAACACCGAACTTACAGGAGCTTTCCGACGAGCAAATCCTGCAGATGCGCATCCGGGACCTGCGGCTGCAGATACCCGGCTCGCCAATCGAACCGCTTATACAACGGCTCTACGATGAGTTGGAGACGAAGGGGCTAAAATTTCATCCGCCCTATTATCTCGCCGACGAGTGGCTCTGTCCCGACAAAATACCTATTATCGGCATCGGCTTCTGGCTTGCCCAGCCCCGGCTGAAGCACATCGAGCAGAAGATGATGTTCGAGGCCGAAGGCGACACGGAGCAGTCCTTTATGAAACTGCTCCGCCACGAGTGCGGCCACGCCATAAACTACGCGTACCGGCTGTACAGAAGGACGCGATGGCGTGAGCTTTTCGGCCCATTCTCTATGACGTACACGAACAGCTACGATTACCAGCCCTACTCGAGAAAATACGTGTGCCACCTACAGGCCGGCTATGCCCAGTCGCATCCGGACGAGGACTTTGCGGAGACCTTTGCGGTCTGGCTGGCGCCGGAGAGCGACTGGCGGCAAAGGTATCGCGGCTGGCCCGCTATAAAGAAATTGCTCTATATCGACCGGCTAATGAAAAAAATCGCCGGCAAAGCCCCCGTCGTTACCGCCCGGCAGCAGCCGCCGTGGTCGGCGGTGCGTATGACCTCCACCTTAGCCGCCTACTACGAGCGTAAGCGCAAGGCACTCGGTACCGAGTTCAAGGGTTTTTACGACAACTCGCTCACCATGCTGTTCACCACCAAAGCCGACCCCTCTCACATCAGGGCTTCAAAACTGCTGCGCAGCCGGCGTCGTGAGCTTGTCAGGAATGTGACAAGATGGACGGGGCACCGCAAATACGACGTTCACCAGCTCGTCAATAACCTCGCCCAGCGATGCGACTCCCTCGGCCTGCACAGTCCAGCCGACAATACGGAAAATATCATTGCGATTACCGCACTGCTTACCGCTATTGCGAGCAACACCCTTGTCGCAGAAAGGAGGCAAAGGCATCGATGAGCCGGAAATTGAAGGTTACCGTTCTGGTCGATGAAAACACCATACCCACCGACGACCCCGAATTTACCGGCGCCGTCGAGACCGGCTCGACCGAATTTCACGTCATCCAGACGCTGCGCGAGCTTGGGCACAGGGTCTCGGTGCTCGGCTTTGTCGATGATATCGCCGCCCTGGTGGGCGTTCTCGGCGAAAACAGGCCGGACATTGTCTTCAATCTCACCGAGCACCTCGGCGGCGACCGCCGGCAGGACAAGAACATCGCCGCCCTGCTCGAAATGACGGGCATCGGCTTCACTGGGACGGGCCCTGCGGGCCTTTTGCTCTGCCGGGACAAGAGGGTCTGCAAGCAGTTGCTTTCGCTGCACAAAATCCGTGTTCCCGGCTTTATCTCGCTGCCGCCCGGCCGCAAGCTGCGTATCCCTAAGGCGCTGCGGTATCCGCTGGTCGTCAAACCCGCACTCGAGGACAGTTCGGAAGGCATCTCAAACGCCTCGCTGGTAGCCGACGAAGCCGCTCTTGTTGAACGGGCACACTTCGTTCACCAGCGCTGGGACCAGCCGGCGATTGCCGAAGAATATATCGAAGGCCGGGAGCTCTACGTCGGCGTCATCGGCAACAATCGGCTGAAGGTCCTGCCGCCGAGAGAGTGCTTCTTCAAATCCGATGCGGCAGACGCCCCGAATCTGCTTACCTACCGCCTCAAATGGAACGAGCAGTACCGAAAAAAATGGAACATTGAATTCGGTTTTGCAGAACTTGATGAGCCGGTCGCCGAGCACGTTAAGCGGGTCTGCAAGAAGGTTTATCGTGTGCTCCAGCTTCGCGACTACGGGCGAATCGACCTGCGACTGAGAAGCGACAACCGTCTCTTTGTGCTCGAAGCGAATCCCAACCCGGACATCGCCTACGGCGAAGAGGTGGCCGAGGCGGCCCAAAAGGCCGGCATCTCATACAAAAATCTCATCGACCGTATACTCCGGTTAGCCCTTCGGCGTTACAAATAGCTCTTTCAGCGGATACTTCGGTGCCTCGCGGCCTGCAGCTTGTCAGCCGGGGGCTTGTTTGCTCTTTGGCCGGTGGGTTCTGTCGCCGGCGGCCTGCCTGGTTAATGCCTCTATCAAAGAGATGACTTTTCTCGCGATAACATCCTTATTCGCCTTTTTGAGCTTTAGCCATTCGCCGCCGGCCGGTTTGATTTCAACGGCTGCCCGCTCCGCTGCTATTGCCGCCGGAGAGTTCGCTATTATCATATCGAGTTTTTTTTCTCTGAGTTTCTTCTAGGCGTTCGGCCGAATGTTCCTGTACTAAAGGGCAAAGCCGACAACGAACCGCTCTCTGCTTTTCGAGTTTTTAGGTTTTGGTTTTT
>CAZPDW010000161.1:0-3772 GCA_964585535.1 uncultured Pirellulales bacterium | reverse complement strand
TAAAAAAATCTTCGACCATCCAAAGACTCACAAGAATGGAGTTTATGCGTTCGCTTCCACGCACGGCCAATTCAAAATGACAAATTCATTGCTTTTCCAATTCCTGATTCGTATTCTATTGTTGTAGCACTGTGGAGGCAAAATGGCACAGAACTCGAAAATCGAATGGACCGAATCGACGTGGAATCCGGTTACCGGCTGCACGAAAATCAGCATCGGATGTAAGAATTGTTACGCAGAGCGAATGGCTTTGCGTCTGCAGGCGGCCGGCAGCCCCAACTACAAGCGCGGTTTCAAGGTTAGTCTGCATCCTCACACGCTTGACATACCTCTGCACTGGCGACAGCCGCGCACAATATTCGTCAATTCTATGAGCGACCTTTTCCATGAAGATGTGCCTTTCGAGTTTATCGCCAAAATCTTCGATGTTATGCGCCGGGCATCGCATCACCGCTTCCAGGTTCTGACGAAGCGCCCCGGGCGATTGGCACAGTTGTGTGGTAAGTTGCCCTGGCCTGATAATATCTGGATGGGCGTTACGGTGGAAACTGCCGATTATTTAGAGCGAATCGACCTCCTGAGAGAAACGAAGGCGTCGGTAAAGTTCATATCGTTCGAACCCCTTTTGGGGCCAATTCCGAATGTCCGGCTCAAAGGCATCGACTGGGTCATTGTGGGCGGCGAATCCGGCCCTCGGTCAAGGATTATGAAGCCCGAATGGGCTACTGAGCTTCGTGACCAGTGTCTTGATGCGGACGTGCCCTTCTTTTTCAAGCAGTGGGGCGGCGTCAACAAAAAACGCACAGGCCGAAAACTCCTCGGCCGTACCTGGAACCAAATGCCAATTTTGGCGCGTTGAGTATGGAAGGACTTATTCATGGCTGATGAGCTCCCAACAATTTGGGGGGCTAAGGCCCACACATTGGCCAAGCACCAGATACTGGAGACGTATTTGAAGGCATGGATGCCAATAATGTCGCGACAGTCGAAGCGCCTTGGTATTTCAGATACGAGGTTGCTGTTTGTCGATGGATTTGCTGGCCCAGGTACATATGAGAAAGGGGAAAATGGCAGCCCAATCTTGGCGCTCAAATTAGTATTGGGCCATAAGCCCGAACTTCATATTCCGGTGCATTTTCTCTTCATCGAAAAAAACTGCGAACGCTACTATAAGCTTAACAGTCTTTTAGACGGGTACCGCGCACATGTACAACAATCTGCGCGGATTCAAAAGCTTGACGTCAAGAATGGTGACTGCGAGACCACGTTGAATTCATTTCTATACGATTTGGATGGTGCACGGGTTAAGGTTGGTCCAGGTTTGTTCTTCCTCGACCAGTTCGGGTATTCGGATATCTCCATGAGTTTGATACAGAGAATCATGTCGCACGAGTTATGTGAGGTATTCTCGTACTTCAATTGGGATCATTTGAACCGTTTTTTGAGTGACGAGAGCAAGTGGAGGGTGATTACAAGGGCTTTCGGAGGAGAAGATTGGAAAGGCGCGCTGGACTTGGAACAGAGAGACAGAGCAAGTTATGTACTCCGGACGTACAGAAGATGTCTTGAAGAGAGGGGTGGTGCACGACATGTCTGGTATTTCGCCATGTGTGATTCATCAGAGAAGCTCTTATACTGGCTGTTTTTCTGTACTAACAGCCTGAGAGGCTTGGAGGAAATGAAAAGGGCGATGTGGAAGGTCGATCCTACCGGAGGTTTTCGATTCTCTGATAATAGTAATCCCAGACAGTTGATTCTGCTTACTAACTACAGTGAGAAGTCTCTCGCAGACGAAATATACCGCCATTTCGTCAATCGCACAGTCGAAGTGGCCGATGTGAAGGAATTCGTACTCTCAAGGACCGCCGCCTATCTTTACAAAGGAGCATTGAAGCTTCTGGAGTCCAGAGGTGTTCTGCAGGTCATTAATCCACCGCCCAAGCGCCATAGGAAAACCTTCCCTGACGAGAATATGAAGATCACTTTTATTCAGAAGCTCCTGTGAGAGGTCGCAGTTAAAGTCGTCCAACATACACATCCTGACTACGAGATTCAGAAAATAATGGCGGCGTAGCCGACGGCCTCGGCGGATTCGGTGCCCATTTTTTTGCGGAGCACCTCGTTGCTGTTGGTGTGGGCGAGCAGGATACCCTCTGTTTTGCCGAGCTGCTTTGCGGCGGCGGCGACGGCGGCGGCGGCGCCCGGGCCGCAGGCGTTGAGGTCGGCGCCGGCAGTTTCGAGCATCTTTTCTGGCTGCATCTTAACAGCGTAATCGATAAACTTCCTGTCGTTGACCTCCATAGCCCACCGCAGGGCCTTTTTACCCGTCCCCATCGGCGTAAAGCCGTACCGCGGGCCGTAATGCGTCAGGTCGGTCGAGCCGATGCAGACGATTTTGCGTTCGTCGTCGCCGGCGATAATGCTGCCGACAATTTCGCCCGCCTTTATCGACTGCTCGGCGGGCGGTGAAAGGACGGGCAGGATTCTCGCACTCGGGAAAAGGTACTGAATAAACGGCACCTGAACTTCCATACTGTGCTCGCCGGCGTGGGCGGCCGGGTCGCTTACCGCCGTGCCGCTTTCGATAACGGCGGCGGCAAGCTCGGCGTCGATGGCCGCGTCGCCCAGCGGTGTTGCCCAGGCGCCCTTGTCATAGACGGCAGGCATTGAGCCGTAGTAGCCGTGGGCGGCGCCGAAGATTACAAAGGTATCCACCTGCTCGTGCCGCTCTTTGACGGCGGCAAATACCATCGCCGCGACAGCGCCGCTGAAGGTCCAGCCGGCGTGCGGAACAATGCCGGCGGCTATCGTATCGGGTAATTGCTGCGTTATCGTGGCAGCGTCGAGACACTCATTTATCTCGTCGATACAGGAATCGCGTTGGCCGGGGTAGAACTGCCCGGCCACTATCGGTTTTCTCGTTTCCATCTTCGCCACCTGTTACTTGCATTTGCGGCACCAAGCCGCTATCATTGGGAATTGGTCTGAAACGTAAGTATTGTAATCTTAAAGGCGGCAAAGACAATGGCATCTGAAAAGAAATCGACCGTTGCGGTGGTGATGGGCTCGGACAGCGATATGGAGGTAATGGAGTCCTGCATTGATACGCTCAAGGAGTTGGGTATAGAAGCAGTAGTGCGGATAATAAGCGCCCACCGCACGCCGGATGTGGCGGCGGATTTCGCGGTTAATGCGGCGAAAAACGGGTTCAAGGTGATAATTGCGGCGGCGGGGATGGCGGCACACCTGGCGGGGGTGATAGCGGGGCGAACGACGCTGCCGGTAATCGGCGTGCCGCTGGGGGCAAAAGGGGCTTTGGGGGGGTTGGATGCGCTGCTGAGCACGGTTCAGATGCCGGCCGGCGTGCCCGTTGCGACGGTGGCTGTGGGAAAGCCAGGGGCGAAGAACGCCGCGATACTGGCGGCGCAAATCCTTGCCCTGTCGCAAGATGAGCTGCCGGAGAAGCTGGAGCAGTTCAGGAAAAGGCAGCGCCGGAAGGTCATCGAAGCGGACTCGGCTGTCGGCTAAACGGCAGCGCGGAAGTTGCCGACTCATAGCATGGGCATCTTGCCCGTGGCTCGGTTCCGCACGCTGTAGCCGCCGATGTGGCGCTCAGGCCGCTTGCCGTTTTTTCCACCACGAAAGCACAAAGCGGCTGTGTTTGAAATTAATAGTTTTTTGTGCTTCGGGGCCTGTGTGGCCTTCGGCGGATTATAAGTAAAACTAATAGAAGCGGGCGAAATCCGGAAAACTTTGGAGGGAGGTGCTGATT
>CAZPDW010000160.1:0-3810 GCA_964585535.1 uncultured Pirellulales bacterium | reverse complement strand
GGATAAATTGGTTTGGCGGGAAGTGTGTACAATGCAGGGGATAGCTTGGTTGGGTGATGGGCCGTAAAATGTTAGTGTGGGGCAAACTAAGATGTGAGTACAGTTATTTTCAAAAGCAATGGAAGCTTTAAGAGGTGGAGGGGAATTTATTGTAGCCCACAGAGTTGAGTTTTTTGAGGTGGTGCTACTGCTCGCGTTAGTCGTTATTCTGTGCTATTTGGCGGGAAGGCGACGATCGAAACCGTTATCGATGATGGTTGGGAGGGAGTTCCGTAGGTATAAGAGGCACATTTTGATTTGAAGCGCAACGCTTGGCTATTTTTATCAGCCCGTCTCTGGCGGGCTGGAGTTTATCGCTTTTAGCTGACTGGACAGGTAAGAAGGAAAGGCGGTGATTAAGCCGTCTCTGACCGGTATAGGTTGCTGCGATGCTTGGGTTGCTCCCCGGCAAAGCCCTGTCCCCCGCAACAACGGAGATTATCGCAGCAGTAGCGGTAAGCTTTGGACAGTAAAAAAGAATGCCCATTGCAGAGCTGCCTGGTCGCAACAAGGGTACGGATTTCCATCAAGTCAGCCAATGGCTGCTTGACAAAGTTGAGAAGTTGTTAAATAATCGTCCACGTAAATGTTTGAACTATCGGACACCGGCGGAGGTCTTCTGACACAGGAAGATGTGTTGCGCTTCAGGTTAAAATTTTCGTACTGTTTTTGCCTGTAAAAAGTAGATTCAGCCCTTTGTTTCAGGCCCAAACCGGTCGCTGTGCCGGTCGTCTTCACAACACCGTCTTATTATGATATTGTCGGATGGGTTCAGCCGGGCAATGCGTATTATTAAGCGGTTTGAAAACAGCGGTGAGGCAAAGGGCTTGATTAAGAGGCAAAGAATACTGATAACGGGTCGTGTTCAGGGGGTGGGTTTCCGGCCGGCGGTATATCGTCTGGCGGCTCGGCTGGGCCTTACGGGCTTCGTTTATAATGACAGCCGGGGCGTTACAATCGAGCTTCAGGGCGAAGAGGGAGAAATAGCGGATTTTGTGGAACGGCTCAATTCCAGCGGCGCTGCGCCTTTAGCCGAGATAAAAAGCTGTGAGGTCTGCGACATTGAGTTTGTCGATGGCGAAGGTGGGTTCACAATCAAGACAAGCCGTTCGCAGGGCGCCGCCGTCTGCCAGGTTACCGCGGACATCGCCACCTGCGGCGATTGTCTGAGGGAGCTGGCGGACGAAAATGACTTTCGATACCGATACCCGTTTATCAACTGCACCAACTGCGGCCCGCGGTATTCGATAGTCAAAGCCATCCCTTACGACAGGCCCAACACGACGATGAGCGTTTTTGAGATGTGCGAAAGGTGTGCGTCACAATACAGTGACGTCTCCGACCGCCGGTTTCACGCCCAGCCGGTGGCGTGCAGCGCCTGCGGCCCGGCAGTTGAGCTGACTGATAGAAAAGGCAATGTGCTCCAACAGGACAGCGAGCGGGCAATCGCCGAGGCCGCCCGTATGCTCAAAGAGGGGAAAATCGTCGCCATAAAGGGAATAGGCGGCTTTCATTTAGCTGTCGATGCGCTGAATGACGAGGCGGTGAAAGAACTGCGGCGGCGCAAAAGAAGAGACCGTAAGCCCTTTGCTATGATGGCGGCATCCGTCGAGAGCATTAAGAAATATGCCGTCGTCGGCGAGCGACAAGAGCGCGTTTTGACAAGCCCGCAGGCGCCTATAGTTCTTCTCGACAAAAGGCGGGATTCGCTGATTGCCCCGTCGGTGGCCGAGGGCGTCGGCAGTTATGGTTTTATGCTATGCTATGCACCGCTGCACTATCTGCTTTTCGAGCGGGGGCCGGACGTTCTGGTGATGACCAGCGGCAACATCTCGGATGAACCGCTGATATGCAAAAACGAGCTTGCCGTCGAACGGCTCGGCCATATCGCCGATGCCTTCCTGATACACAACAGGGAAATCTATCGACAGGTTGATGATTCGATTGTGCATTTCATCGACGCCGGGCCGGTGCTCCTGCGCCGGGCGAGGGGGTATGTCCCCACGCCGGTTGTGACGGACCGGACTACCAACTGCGACATCTTCGCCGCCGGGGCCGACCTCAAAAATACGTTCTGCTTTGTAAAGCAGGACCAGCTCATCTGCAGCGAGCACATAGGAGACCTCGAGGAGGCGGAGGTGTATCGGAACTATCTAAAGTCCATTGAGCACCTTGGCCGGCTCTTCGAGGCCGAGCCGAAGGTTGTCGTCTGCGACCTGCACCCGGCTTATTTGTCGTCGCAGTACGCCCGCTCGATACCGGATGTGCAAATCATCACGGTCCAGCACCACTGGGCGCACATTGCGTCGGTTATGGCTGAGCACAAGACGCAAGGCCCGGTCGTCGGCCTTGCCTGCGACGGGACCGGCTACGGAACCGACGGCGCCATCTGGGGCTGCGAATGTATGATTGCAACGCTCGAAGATTTTGAGCGCTTTGGCCATCTGGCGTATTATCCGCTTGCCGGCGCCGATGCCGCAAGCAAAGAGCCGATTCGCCCCCTGCTCGGTTTGCTCAACCAGAGCTATGGTCGTGACTTCGACCTCGATAAATTCAGTTGGCTGCTCGATACCATTGAACCCGACAGGACAAAACAGCGAATCATCGCCGAGCAGATTACAAAGCAGGTTAATACCGTTGCGACATCGAGCATCGGCAGGGTATTCGACGCCGTGGCGGCTATGCTGGGCCTGGGCGGCTACAATCACTTCGAGGCGCAGCTTCCGATGGCGCTCGAGGCGGTCGCCAAAAGCGGCATCGAAGAAAACTACGATTTCGAACTCATCGATGAAACTGAAAAACCACTCAAACTGGACTTGCGTATAATGTTCAGGCAGCTTATTGATGATATTCGAGACGGGCAGGGAACTGACGCGATATCGGCAAAATTTCATAACACACTGGCAGCGGCGTTACTGGCGATAGCCGAACGGGCCAGAGAAAGCACACAACTGAACAGCGTTGCGCTGAGCGGCGGGGTATTTTGCAACAGGTATCTGACAAATCGCCTGGTTCGCCTCTTGAGGAAAAACGATTTTACTGTATTATACAACCGCGACTTCCCGGCCAACGACGGCGGCATTTCCGTCGGCCAGGCGGCGATAGCATCGTCTCTCGTGACTCGTCGTCACGAACGAAGAGCTGGAAGAATCAGCGGAAGGGATAAATCACGAGAGCCAAATGTTAATAAGTCTCATCAATAAAATTTAACGAGCGACAAGAGATGAGTCGCGAGAGACGAGAAACGGGCGACGAATTATGTGTTTAGCGATACCGGCGAGGATAGTTGAGTTAGAAGGCGACAGGGCGGTGGTCGATGCTATGGGCAACCGGTTCGGCGCCAAAACTACGCTGCTGCCGGACGCAGGTCCGGGCGATATCGTGCTCGTCCACGCCGGCTTTGCCATCCAGATTATCGCCGAAGAAGAGGCGAAGAAGACCTGGCAGCTTATAGCTGAAATCGACGAATTCAGCGACACACAGAACAGGGTATCGGGCTGAAACAGGAAACGTATCCGGCATGCTTGAACGGATATACAAGGCACAGCAAATGATGGATGGCGCCTGCAAGGCGCTTGGCCGGCAAATCAATATAATGGAGGTCTGCGGGACCCATACCGTATCGATATTCAGAAACGGTATAAGGACTGTGCTTCCGAAGGCAATCAAACTACTGTCGGGGCCCGGTTGTCCGGTTTGTGTTACCGACCAGAGCTATATCGACATTGTTCTGGAGCTTGCGCAAAGGGACGACTGCATCATCGCTACATA
>CAZPDW010000159.1:0-3878 GCA_964585535.1 uncultured Pirellulales bacterium | reverse complement strand
TTATTATCGCACCGCCTCCTACCCCAATGGTTCCCATGATTAGGCCTGCAACGCACCCAATAAACGCAGCCAAAACTATTTCCATACCAGAACCTCTCGAATTATCTGTTCGTGAATCTGCTCATCGTCGGTGGCCAATCTTGCGGAGTCAAGCACTTGGCGGATGAAACACGGTATGCAGTCGAAATATGTCTTCATAAGTCTTTGTGCCCCATGTATTTATACTAATAAGCCCCGCCGGCTATTTCGCCGCCTGTTGGGCTTTTTACAGTATCTACGTATATTATGGGCATATGCTCACAATAAATCCAGTGAAAATTTGAAAAAAGGGAAAATTTTTTTACCCGGCTCGGCCTCGCCCCCAAGGGGCTTCGCCTAAGAGCGGCACAAAGACGAAGAGTTATTCGGACAGGCGCTTATTGTCAATTCCAACATTGCGCACGTAAAGACCTTGCGAAAAAGGGGTTATCACCAGGCGGTGCGGTAAAGATTGACAACGCTAAGCCAATATGCTAATAGTAAGTACGATTAATCGGTTCAGCGCCCGTAGCTCAATTGGATAGAGTCGCGGACTTCGAATCCGAAGGTTGCAGGTTCGAGTCCTGCCGGGCGCGTTTTTTCATTCACTCGGCCGGCGACAAGGATTATCTGCGGTGCCTGGCGGCAAACGGGCAAAATAAGCTTCACGATGTATTCGAGCGTGGGCAGTTGCCTACAGCTTTCCGGCTCGACCGCGCTGCCGGACAATGTATGGTCTTTTGTCACGGTAACTTATGATGGCTCCAAGACCGCCGGCGGTGTGACGCTGTATGTGAACGGCGTCGCAGAAACACCCAATATCTACCAGGACAAGCTCACTACGGACGACATATCGAACCCAATCGACGCCCAAATCGGCGCAAGAGAAGGTACCCACTATCCGTTCAGGGGCGGAATTGATGACGTAATGATATTCCTCAGGGCGCTATCGCCGGGGGAAATTCACACCCTGTACGACCTGGCCGGGATGTGACCCACAAACGTGCGGTGCTGCACGGACCGCCTGAAGCTCTTGACTATCAGCTAAGCACCTGCCGTGGTAAATAAGCTCCGATAAACAGCCCAGGCAGTTTACTAAACAGACAGACGTGATTTTCTTATTGCACTAAGCTGCATTTCTTAGCCGGCGAGGTCTCGTTTTCTTTGCCGATGCCCTCAGAGCTACAATCAATATAGGACCTTTCCTCTATCCGTGCCGGCTAAACCCGCCTGAAGAGACCGCCGCAAGTTCTTTCTTAAACCACATTCCAAATAAGCCGATATCTCTCTGTCCAAAGTGGGGGCGAAGAAAGTGGTCTGTCGGATTGTTGGCCAACAGCAGTGCCAGGGCGCTCATAGGAACAGACCGGCATCCCCTGAGACAGGGCAATTTACTGAAAGGTACCTGGATATGAGCGAACAACTGACTATCCTGGTTGTGGAGGACGAGGAACATATCCGAAGGGTCCTCGAATACAACCTTCGGCTCGACGGTTTTGAAGTGTACCTCGCCGAAGACGGCGTCAGCGGATTAAGGGCCGCCCGTGAGAAACAACCCGGTGTGATTTTGCTCGACTGGCTTATGCCTGAGATGGACGGTCTGCAGGTCCTTACACAGCTCAAGGCGGACGATACGACAAGCCATATTCCCGTTTTTATGCTGACCGCCAAGGGCTTGACCCGCGACGTTGAGCAGGCCCTCGGGGCAGGCATCGACGATTATATCACCAAGCCCTTTGACCCTATGCAATTGGGCAAAACTATTCGAGAAAAACTCGAAAAATGCGTAAAGGCAAAAATGCACAGCGGGATGCCTCGCGACATCGACCGCTAATAATGATTACCGAAAAACCGTCAATACATTCAAATTGAAGGGTAGAGAAGATGAAAACTGAAAGATACAACCTGTTGCTTTCGGTTGCAGTCGTTCTCGCACTAATCCCCTGCAGCCGGGCATTCGGACGACAGGATGAATCGGCCGGCCAAACGGGCACGGAGCTTTTGAATATGCCCCTCGAGGAACTGATGGAGATCGAGGTCGAGTCAAGCGCCTCGCTTACAAAGACCACCCGCCGGCTTACGCCCGCAACCGTCACAACAATCACACAGGACGAGATATGGTCCTCAGGTGCGAGATATCTCGATGAGCTGCTTGACATCTACGTGCCAAACTTCCAATGGATACGCCATCCCTGGGAGTATAATCACGCCGGCCTGAGAGGCATTATCTCCGACCGAGACCTCAAGTACCTGCTGCTGGTCAACGGACGCGTGATGAACGAACACACTCACTACGGCGCTCTCAGCGAGCGTGACCTGCCCATGCTCCGGGACATCCATCATATCGACGTCATCCGCGGACCGGGCTCGGCCCTATACGGGCCTGGCGCCGTCGCGATGGTCATCAACATCATCACCGAAAATGCGCTCAACTTCCAGGGCTCGGAAGTCACGGGCCGGCTCGGCGCAGTCGAAGAATTCTACTCAGGCGAGTACAAGTACGCCGAGAAGTTCACCGAAAACAGCGGGCTTTATATCTACACCGGCCTGAGCGATTACCTCGGCGCCGACAGCGGCGACGCTCCGTTTATATGGGGAGGCGGCAACGCGATTGACCAGGCCTTCCACAACAGCCACAGTGCCGGCGACGTTGTCAACATCCCAACCGAACGCGACAACCAGGCATTCAGAGACCTCACAAAAGTCAAGCTCTTCACTGATTACACGGCGGGCGATTTCGACCTCTGGGCACGATACACTCGAGGCGGCGGATACTATGCACCGGACCTTTTCATGTCAATGTGGAGTCAGGATCTGGATTCGTGGTCAACCGGTTATCAGCAGGCAACCATCTACGCCTCGAACAAATACGAGATAAGTGAAACGCTGGGACTCGACTACGCCTTGAGTTACGACATGTTCGACTTCGAGCGTCTAAGCGAGGGCGGAGTAACAAGCGCCGCCCATCGCGAGGACGAATACTACGGCAAGCTGATGACGCACTGGAATCCGAGCGAATCACATTCGGTTGCCTTCGGCGGCGAAATCTCACACGAGGAGTTCGGCTTCGAGAGCCCCGGTCATCCGGCAGGAGACGAGGCCATAAATCCCGCGTTCGTACAGACTGACCCCAACGCCCCATTCTATAATCCAACCGGCGCCATGCCCCGGTGGCATACCAATCTGTACTCGCTGCTTGCCGAGTACCAGTGGAACATAAGTGACGAATGGACGACCTTTGTCGGCGGCCGGCTCGACTGGCACACCTTCACACCACAAATGTTCTCGCCAAGAGCGGTGCTCGTCTATACACCAAATGAGAAAGACACAGTAAAGGCCAGTTTTACACGCTCCGTGCGCGCACCCCAGGCCGCTGAGATGAAAAAGGAATGGGACCAAAACAACAGCAAGACAGACCCCGAGAAAATAAACGTCTGGGAGCTGCGTTACGAACGCCGGCAGTCCAAGCACATCTGGTTAGCCGGCTCGCTGTTTTACCAGGACCAGGACGTAGTCGGCGCCGCATCGGGTGTGCTTCCAGTCGGAAATCTGCAGACATGGGGCTTCGAGCTTGAGGCCACATACAAGACCGAAAGAACAAGGTTCACAGCATCTCACGGCTTCACCACTGTCTATGACTTTAGCGACACGCTCAATAGCGATTATCCTCCGACAATGGCAGACCGGGGCTACCGCCGCGAGCTTGTGGCCTGGAGCAGGGACGTCACAAAGCTCACCGGACAGTACAAGTTCACAAACAAGCTCCAATTAGACGGCTCATTGCGAATATACTGGGGCTTCCCGGGTCAGGAAGACTACGCCACATACATCCGGCAGACAAAATGGGTGGAGGGGGCGGG
>CAZPDW010000158.1:0-3894 GCA_964585535.1 uncultured Pirellulales bacterium | reverse complement strand
AAGAGATATGCCAACAGGAGTATGACGCTGGCAGACCTCATCGAGGAGGGCAACCTCGGGCTAATCAGGGCCGTCGATTACTTCGACCCCGAACGCGGCACCAGATTCAGCACCTACGCCGCCTGGTGGATTAAGCAGAGCATCAAAAGCGCACTGCTCGCCGACGTCCGGCCCGTGCACGTCCCAAGCTATATGATTGCCCTGATGAATCGATGGCGACAAACCGCGGTCGAGCTGCAGAACCAGCTGGGCAGAAAACCCGATGTCGAGGAAATGGCCGACATGATGCGACTGCCCCTTCGAAAGGCGAGAATAATACATACGACCCTTAAAATTCTCAACTCCATCACCGACAGCAGCGACGTTGACGACACCGAAGAGAACCAGACCTTCGAGTCCGGCCTTCGCAGCCACGACGACGCCAAGCCCGAGGACGGGCTCGTTGCTCAGGAAGAGCAGGCCAAGGTTCTGGCTCTTTTGAACGAGATTGACCCTCGTGAAGCCCGCATATTGATGCTGCACTACGGGCTGACCGGCGGCAAGCCGATACCTCTCAAGGAAATCGCCGCCCGGCTCGGCCTGACACGCGAGAGAATCAGGCAGATTCAGCACGAGGCTCTCACGAAGCTCTACGAATATATGAACGAAGAGTAGCGAAGCGGCCCGGCGGGGCGGGCATTCGCCGATTGTGCTTGCATTTCCCGGATAATCTGCTAAATATACTCAGGTAATGAATCTCCAGGATTACATTCGCGACATACCCGACTGGCCGAAAAAGGGCATCCTTTTTCGCGACATAACCCCTCTGTTGGCCGACGCCGCTGCGCTGCGGCTTGCCGTCGATGAACTGTGCAGCGGCTTTGAAGGCCAAGCCATCGATTACGTCGCCGCCGTCGAGGCCAGGGGCTTTATCTTCGGCTCAGCAGTCGCGCTAAAGCTCAACGCCGGCTTCATACCAATACGCAAAAAAGGCAAGCTGCCTTACAGGACCGAGAGCATCACCTACGAGCTTGAATACGGAACCGATACGCTTGAAGTCCACGCCGATGCGGCCGGCAAAGGTGGTAAGGTTCTTATGGTTGACGACCTGCTCGCCACCGGCGGCACGATGGCCGCCGCCTGCCGGCTCATCGAGAAAATCGGCGGCCAAATCGTTGGTGTCGCGTTTCTTATTGAGCTGACCCGGCTCGGCGGAGCGGCCAAGCTCGCCGACTACAATATCAAATCCGTCATTCGCTACTGATAATTCTTCGCCAATGAGATGTCCCCGCTTTTGCTAAGCAAATGCGAGACGTCGCCGGCTAAGGGCTAAAGAGCTTTCGCCGCTTTTGCAATTACAACCCGGTCGTTTTTTAAAGCATCTTTCTCGATGCTGATTTCGCCGAAAACCCCACCTTTGTTCAGCAGCTCACACACATTTTGCGCCTGGGTTGCCCCCGTCTCAAGCATTAACCCGCCGTCTTCTTTGAGGAACTGGCTCGCCGACGGAATTATCCTGCGGTAAACGTCCAGCCCGTCCGCCCCGGCCAACAGCGCTAGCTTCGGCTCGTAGTCCTTTACATTGCTCGCTAAGTTTTCATATTCCAGCTCGCTTACGTAAGGCGGATTACACACGATTAAATCAAACTTTTCCTCGTCCAGATATGGCAAAAGCGGCTCAAACAAATCCCCGCATAAAAGCTCGACTTTTCCGCTCAGCCCGTATCTATCGATATTTTTCGCCGTCGTTTTCAATACCGCCTCGGAAATATCCGTCGCGACGATTCGCACCTCCGCGTAACTTTTTGCAATGGCGACGGCCACGCAACCGCAGCCCGTGCACAAATCACACACAAATTGCCGCCCCTGTCGACCCCGCAAAAAATCGACCGCCCGCTCAACCAAAACCTCCGTCTCAGGCCTCGGTATCAAACAGTCACATGTGACTTCGAATTCCAGCGAATAGAATTCTGTCTTGCCTGTCAGATGCGCAATCGGCTCATGTTCTCCCGCCCGTTTGACCAGCCCGTGAAGCTCGGCAAGCTTATCCTGCTCAACAATCTTATCGAACTGCGTGTAAAGCTCTATCCGTTTCAAACCCAGAACGAAACTCAGTAACAGCTCGCCGCTCAACCGCGGCGAATCTACCCCCTTCTCAGTAAAGTACCCCGTCACCCAGCTCAGCAGCTTCTGTATCGTCCACGTTTCCATCCGCGAGATTATACATGAAAAAAGCCCCGCATAATACGCAGGGCCTTGTCAAAACCGTTTCTCAAATCCAGCCAACCTTGCCGGACCTGAACTTATTTAGCAATGCCGAACAGCTTTTTCAACTCCTCTTTCGATGGCTGCCTGCCATATTCGCAGACCTCGAACGCCTCGGCATACTTTATCTTTTTGCCCTTTTCCTCGCCGTAGAGTTCAATCAGCATCTCACGGTATTTGTCGGCTGTCCGTTCGTCTCTGCGCGCAAAACGTTCTTTCACCTGTTTGCGCCGCTTCTCGCGCTCCGGGCCATCCTTCGGAACAGGCACCACCCTCTCGAAATTCCCCGTTGCCCAGAGCGACTCAATCTGCGACTCCAACTGCCACAGCGCCTCTGTCTTCAAATCTTCGGTCTCATCTGTCGCCACCACGATATCCGGCTCGAACGGATTCGGCTTCTGAAAACCGTCCGCCGAGTACAGGAAAATCGGATTGCGATTCAGCGCGGGAACGTCCGGACACAGATGCGGCACGATTACCATAAACGCAGCGTCCTGCACCAGAACCCCCGTGTACCGATGGTCCGGATGATAATCCCAGGGCCGATGCGCTATCACGATATCCGCCTTCCAGTCCCGGATAAGCCGTACAATAATCTTTCGATTCTCTAAGGTCGGCATCAGCTCCCCGTCGTGATTATCCAGCACCCGGCTTGTCACCCCCATCATTTCGTCCGCCTTTTTAACCTCCGCCGTCCGCCGCTTCGCCAAAGGCCCACCCGCCTGCGTCGCGTGACCAACGTCCCCGTTCGTCGTCGAGACGAACTTCACATGATGGCCCGCCTTCGCCCACATTACTGCAACGCCGCCGGCGTCAATCTCGCAGTCGTCCGGATGCCCCCCGAACACTATTATCCGCAGCTTCCCGTCGTTGCCCCCTGCTATTGCCGGGCTTATCAGCCCAACCGCTCCGATAAGGACTGCCGCCGTCGCTAACACTAAGATAATTCTTTTTTCCTGCATCTCTTTATCTCCTTAAAAAATTTCACGTGAATTGACATAAGGTCTCACCGCTCACACCACCGGTCGCAGTAATTGTATATCCCCGGTATAAACCGAGCATCCGAACCAAGCTTTTTCAACCGTTCCTTATCCACCGGCTCATTACAAGTCCATTAATGTGCATCTTATTCTTTTATTCCACCTGTTGTTTTTGCATAAAAAGGTCTTTCTTTTCAGATACGGATTCACGCTGATTTCTTGAATAACTTCAAGGCGGAAAACCTGACTATGACATCTCCTGAGTAGGTGGCCATTGTTACATCCTCCGATTTTACGATATAGTATTCAGTTTCCAATTATCCGGTGGAGGTTATACCGCAGGAGATAGTTTGGTGTCAAGTGAAAAACCTGGAAATAGCGTACAGCGTACAGTTTGAAAACAGGCCACAGACATAAATCGCAAATCGGCAATCCGAAATTGAAAAACAGCTCAAAGCTGCTAATGTTCGGTTTAGGATTTTGAACATTTGCTTTCGTTTTGGAGTTTAGGATTTAGAGCTTGGAATCTGGGATTTGTCCTGCTAGGATTTCGTATTTGGTTTTGGGGGGATTAGTCACGGTCAAGGTGGTCCGTTAATAAAGGCCTGACTCTCACACCAATCACTCCACCCGGCAGCGTTGCGAGCCCTCACCCGCCAGTAATACCTGG
>CAZPDW010000157.1:0-3949 GCA_964585535.1 uncultured Pirellulales bacterium | reverse complement strand
GATGTTAATATGGCAAGGGTTTTAGAGCGCTTTTTTAGCCCCCGTAAATTGGCTGACATAAGATATGACCCCTACTTGCAACAACTTGCCAGAGATATTCTTCCGAAAAAGCGATTCAAAGAATTTAATTGGGCAATCCTCGATTTCGCCTCGTTAGTTTGCAGGACCCAAAAACCACTTTGTAGTAAATGTTGTTTAAACAGTCGATGCAGATACTATGCCAGCTTTGCCTCACGAAATATGGATAGAGGTTAGAATATCTTGTGGGGATATATAATTCTCCCCCCGCCCTCTGCGGCTAAATCCCCAAAAATTCACTTGACATATAACTTTCCATGTTATATAATACCCACCTAACATATAGAAAGTGAATACAAAACAAAAAAACTCGGAGGTTTCAACAATGCCCGCCCAAATCCAAGCCAAACGCCGCAGCCGTAAAAAACACCGCGTGCATAGCACGCCTCAAAGAGCGAGATACGAAATACGAGATACGAACGACGAAATACTTTTTTATGCAAAACGAACCCAATTTCCACCGAGCCCAAAACGAACCTAAAGCCCTATAATAAAAGGAGTTACGGAAATTTTACAGCCCTCCGGATGATGAAAAACGAACCCAAAACGAACCCAATTCAAAGCCAATTCAAGCGACCCGGCGCGAGGCCGTCGAGGGTAGCCTGCCGAGAGAAAGGTATCCCGAGCTTGTCGAGGGGTATGGTAATCGACAAATAAAAACTGCGTTCAGACGGGCACTAATACTCGCCGCCGGGGGCATCTTGCCGAGTTCTGTTATCCCGGCTGCGTCTCGAATCGCGCTGCCGGATTGCGTCCCTTGTCGCGCCTCCGGTCCGCCGGCTTCGGCGCTGCTCGGCCTGCTGCATTCGCTCGGCCCGCACCTGTTCGTTCAGCTTCTCAGAAGTCGCCGCCGCACGCCGGCGGCGCTGCGACAAAACCGCGTCAATCGCAGCCACCGTCTTGTCAGCTCCCTCCCCGGCTGCGACACTGCGTATGAATTTCAACTCAGAGACAGCAACCCTGCCGACAATACCATACAGCTCAAATCTGCTCTTGTTCTCTTCAAGCCACTGCCGTTGTTCCTGTTTTGCCTGGATTTCCAGCCGCTTCATCTTACCTTGAAACTCGCCCGTTTCGTTGGCGTCAACTTCATTTTCATCCGCAGCAGAAACACCGACCCCAACGCCGGGCGCCTGCCCTGCAGGGCCTTGCCCACGCGGCGCAATCGTCCATTCAACGATTTTGTCGCGTTGGTCCAGCGAAATATTCATCAGAAGTATTCCCGCCGGGAAGAAAACCCCGAACTGTGCGCTGTCGGTCCCTTCCAGCTTGCCCCGTGCAAGCCGTTTTGGCTTGCCATACCGGTCCAGGACCGGCTTGTAAAGCGTCATAACGGCCTGCGAAAAGTTGGCATCAGGCGCAAGTTTCTCAGCCCACGGCTCACTAAAATCCTGCTTGTCGAACCGGCCTTTCTGCATAGAGCTGACGAGCTTTTCAGCCACTTTCTGAAATCGCTCCAGTCCCTGCTGTTGGTCTATTCTGCCCTCGGCAACATCCCTGGCCATTTGCTTAATCCGAAGTCGGACGCCGCCGGGCGATGCGCTCGATTCGGCGGCGCCGACGCCCTGCTCCGGCACAACTCGCTGCTGGGCCAGCGTGGTATCAGCGCCGGCGGCAATACACATCACAACAAATACAACCCCCAAATCACTCAGCCGTTTCATAGCTCAATCTCCAAAAATATTGTTTTTCAAAGCGCCCGGCGAATCCACCGGCCGGGGACAGTTCTATCAAAACACCCCCAAATTTCGAGCGTTCACACACGCCGCAATCCTGCCGACGCACCCGGGCTAAACCTGCTCGGCGACGGCGACACCCATCTTCTCGGTAATTCTATCAAATTCGTCTATGGAATAGAATTCGATTACAATCCTGCCTCTCTGGCCGTTTTTGCGAGTGTCGATTGTAACCTTAGTGCCAAGCTCTCTGCTTAGTTTACTCTCTAATTCGGCAATATGTGCGGGTTTAGTTCTGGCGGTGCGTTTTTTCTCATCGCCCCCGTCAAGGTATCTGCGTACGAGCCGTTCGATGTCGCGTACGCTGAGCCGACCCGCCAGGGCCCTGTTGGCCAGTTTTCGCCGAAGCTCGTCGGTCGGCACCGACAGGATAGCCCGAGCATGGCCCATTGACAGGCGGCCGTCGATTAGCATCTTTTTAATTTCGTCTGGTAAGTCCAGTAACCGCAAGTAGTTAGCGACAACCGAGCGGTCTTCGCCCAGCCGTTGTGCCGCCTCGGCCTGGGTGAAGGAAAACCGTCTGATATAGCTTTGATACGCCCTGGCCCGCTCGATTGCGTTCAGGTCGGTGCGGTGAATATTTTCGACCAGGGCCAGCTCGAGCATCTGCTCATCGCCGGCTCTTCGCACGATGGCCGGTATCTGTTCGAGGCCGGCTAATTTTGCCGCTTTCAATCGTCGTTCGCCGGCAATGAGCTGATAGCCGGCACCGTCCTGGCGGACGATAATCGGCTGAACGAGGCCGTTGGCGGTAATCGAGGCCGCCAAATCCATAAGCTGCTGCTCATTGAAGTCGGAGCGTACCTGGTAGGGATTCGGCCTTATGGCCTCGATTTCAATTTCGTGCAGTGTGCCGGCTAAGTGCTTTTGCAAACCCGACTTAGCATCGATTGCCTGAATTGGAATCGGCACCTTTGGCAGCTCCCGTCCGGATGTTATCGGACCTAACAGTGAGGCCAGGCCCCTGCCGAGATGTTTTGGTTTTTCGGTTTTTTTCGTTGTCATAGAATCGCTCCTTCAGATTGACGATTACAATCCGTTCCACAGCTTCACATTTTGGCCCAGCCCGCCGGCACGACAGGCAGGTCCCGCCAGGCCGAATCGACCAATGGTTTACGGGCCGCCTTACAGCCGCGAGGCGTGCACAAATGATATTTCGGTGTTTCTACTCAAAATTCTTCAGTCGTGCCAGTGGAAAAGTCGGATTTTCGCAAAAAATGTTTCACGTGAAACACTGCCGGTTTTCTCACCACGAAGGCACAAAGACACGAGGGGAATTTGGGATTGGCAATTGTTTTGTGTTTCACGTGAAACATTGTTTTCCGAGCGCCCGGCAAGCCATCTCGACAAGCTCGGCTCGATGCGCTTCGCTCGCAATGACAGGATATCGCACATAGTTATTCGGATAGGTTCTTAAACTCCCGCAGAGCGTCAAACAACCCTGCAATAGATAGGAGGTATCATCCCCGGCAGGGCGGTGGTATATTGTTTAATCAGTACGGGACTGCAATATGAATTAACCGCTTTCGGCGGGATTTTTTAAGGCAATCGCTGGATATTGCTCCGAGCCATAGATGTCACCCCGAGCGCAGTCGAGGGGTCTATTAAACAGATTTCTCGACTCCGCTCGAAATGACACATGAGCTGCTCGAAATGACAAATGAGCTGCATTGCCCATTTTCGCTATTATTACAAATTCCTTTGCTGCCCAGTTAGTTGGAAATACACCTATCTAACACAGCCAGGGTGTTCATCGTCCTATAACATCGTGTGTGCCAAGTGCGATTGTTCGGCACTGATTAAGTTTTTGTTTTTAGTAGAGTTAGGCCTAAATATCAAACGCGCAGCCCCGTAAGGCCCCGCAAGGAATGGCTTGCGCCAGGTTTCGGCGACGTGGCCAAGCTTACAAAAATCGGTCAGTATGAGAAATGCAATTTGTTAGAATATCCACGAAATCAGTTGACTTTTCCATTAAGGCGGTTTGCTTTATGCAAAAGCAGGCGTTAGCTCAGGCAGAAGTAAGTGTGATATGAAGAAAATGATATAAGTTCTTTATTTCAGGGATGTTAAGTAAAATAGCTGTGTAGGGTGTGCAACTTGTTTGCACACGCCGAATCTATGGCTCAGAACCGACG
>CAZPDW010000156.1:0-3962 GCA_964585535.1 uncultured Pirellulales bacterium | reverse complement strand
GACGTTGCTGTAGCCGCTGTCGCCGATTCGGCCGGGTTTGTTTGCAATCTCAGCAACCACCTCTGCCATCTTCTCGTACATCCTCTGTCCGTCCGCGTCGGTAAAGTCCTGAATTGCCGCCGCCGAAGCATTGCTCGTCCGCACCAGGACAAAAATCCCCTTACCCTGCTTCTGGGCCACAGCCGCAAACGGCTCAATCCCGTCAAGGCCGGTATAGCCGTTGACGGTTATGGCATCGGGCGCGAGCGTATCCTCCAGACCCACCAACTCGGGATTCTCGAGATGAGCGGCTGCATACGCCTCGGCGGTATGCCCGATGTCGCCGCGTTTTACATCTCCGATGATTTCCAGGCCAAGCTCCTCCGCCTCCGAAATCAGCGAATAGTAACTTTCTATCCCCTCCCACAGGTAACGCTCGAAAAATGCGATATTCATCTTCACCGCCGGTACCATCGGCCCGACGATACGCATCACCTGCGTGCAAAAATCGAAAATTGCATCCACCGCCGCCGCCGCGTCAAACTCATCGTTCATATCACGGTGGCTTCGTATCGGAAGAGGAAGCCGGCTGTACACCGGGTCCAGTCCTACTATCAGAGTTGTCTTCTTGCTCTTAACCGCCTCGCACAGCCGATCGCCGAAATGACTTGCCATATCTGTGTAACCTTTCCTTTCCGTTTTATTTTACTTTTCAACGTCCACGGCTTACTATAATCGCATTGCTGAAATTGAGCAACCTCCAAATTCAATATCCGGGCAAAGGATTTGAAAAACCGCAAGAAGAAAAAGTTCAAAAGCCGCTACTGGATTCCGGTCGGTCTTATTGCTGCCGTACTGATATTGATATTATTGCTTGTTTCGCACAGACCCGGTGTTTACAGGCCGGCTTTGCCGACCGGCGACGACAAGCCCAGCCGTTACCTTACTCACGTGCTGCTGCCGGGGCTTTACAACGGTGCGCAGCTCGGCGAGCCCTTCGAGCTTGTTGTGACGCAGGAGGGCATAAACGACATCATCGCCCACTCAAACTGGCCTGTTCGAGTAAAAGAGATAACCTTTTCAGGCCTGCAGGTCGTTCTCTCGCCGGGACAGGTTCTGATGATGGCAACTGCAAACGTCAAAGACATCCACTTCGTCCTCACAGCCGAGCTAAATCCCATAATAGACGAAAACGGCCTGCTGACCTTACACGTTGCCGCAGTCAAAATCGGCACCCTGAATATCACAGCCCTTGCAAAAATAATAGCCGGGAAAATATATTCGCACCGTCTCGGTGAGGCCGGTGCAAATTTAGAAGACCTTTCGGTGAGAATAACCCGCTCGCTGATTAACGACGAGCCGTTCGAAGCTGTATTCGAATTCGAGGACGCAAACCTTCGAATAGAAAAACTGGACGTCCTGCGGCAAGAAATAGCGGTCCGTCTCGTGCCGGAAGCCCGACTAACCTGCCTGCATCTCAAAAAATAATCCGTGCCCATCTGTGTTAACAGGTGGTTCACGATTGCTCAAATCCCAGCACTGCCCTTGATTATAGGACCGCACAGACTGTCTCAACTGAAAAGACCGGCATTCAGCCGCGTTTTGTCCCCGATTCAGGGCCATTTATGCAACCCCGGACGGTATGTGCTTAACCGGCCCCAATCATCTAACGATAACTCTGCTATGCGGAAAACACGCTCTGTTCTCAGGCGGCAGTCCTGTGGACTATCGGCGCGGATTATTTATACGGATTAGCAGGGATTGTTAAATGGGTAAAACTCAGGATAAAAATCACACTCTCCTTTCCAGGGCAAACCGGCTCGGCCTGAAAAACATTCGCTTTACCTGTGCTCAAAACGAAAAGCCCATAAGACTATTCCTTGAAGCTCTGCTGGTTATTTTCCTGGCCCAGGCGGTCATAATGGGCTTACTCTATGCGCTGTCCACAAGGAGCGTCTTCGACGTTATAATGCACTCGGCACTGCTGCTTCTGATTACAGTGGCTGTTCTCTATCGGCTGTTCGTCGGCCCGTTGACAAGGTCGTTAAGCAAGAGCCGGCAGGTAGAACAACTGCTAAAGGCCGGCGAGCAGATTTACAGAACGCTTTACACATCCTCCGACGATGCGATTATTCTGGCAAGCGCCGAGAAAGGATTCCTGGCGGCCAACCCCGCCGCCCTCAAGCTCTTCGGCTGTGAAAATGAAGAACAGCTCACATCCAGGACACTCGCCGACCTCTCCCCCATTCACCAGCCCGGCGGAACGGCTTCCGCCGAAAAGGCCCGGCAGATGACAAAAACCGCACTCGAAAAAGGCGTTCATCACTTCACGTTCACATATAAACGCACCGACGGAACCGAGTTTCCCGCCGAGGCAACGCTCACCGCAACGGAAATAGACAATCAGGCAATACTGCAGTTAATCATCCGCGATGCCACCGAAAAGGCCCTGCTCGAAAATGATCTCAAAGAGCACGTCAGGCAGCTCAACTGCCTGTATGGCCTTTCCCGGCTCACAGACAAACCCGATACCCCCCTGGACCGAGTGTTCCAGCAGGCAACCACGCTCATCCGCAACGCTTATCAGAACCCCGACAAGACATCTGTAAGAATCACCTTCGACGGAGTACAGTACAAAACGGATAACTTCGCCAAGACAGAAGTGAGCCACTATGCAGAAATAAAAGTCGATGGCGAGCAGACCGGCCAAATCGAAGTTTATTATCTCGGCGAAAAAGCAGAAAACGGCGAAAAAACGCTTCTGAAAGCAGAACAGGATATGCTGAATATCATCGCCAAGCGCCTCGGCCTCATCGCAGAGAGCAAACGCACGGCCGAGAAGCTGAAACTCTTCCGAAATTTCGTTGACCGGTCAAACGACTGCTTTTTCGTCCTCGAACCGCAGTGGGGCCGGTTCCTCGATGTGAACGACAGGGTCTGCGAAACGCTCGGATACAAAAGAGAAGAGCTGCTGGCGATGGCCTATACAGAGATTGAGCAAACAATCACCGACCGTCAGTTATGGACCGACTGGGTCGAGGGGCTCCGCGAACAGGGACATAAAGTCGTCGAAGTCATACACAAAAATAAAAACGGCACAACCGTCCCCGTCGAGGTTAATGTCAAATTCATAACACAGCAAAACAACACCTACCTGCTCGCTGTTGCCCGCGACATCACCGAACGCAAAAAAGCAGAAGAAAAACAGGCACAATTGCTCAGGAAAGTCGAAAATATAAATCAGGAATTGAAGGACTTCGCCTACATCGTCTCACACGATTTGAAGGCCCCGCTGAGAGGCATCAAAACCCTGACGGAATGGCTCCGGACCGACTACGCCGACAAGCTCGACGCCGACGGAAAAGAGCAGATGAGCCTGCTCACCGGCCGTGTTGACCGGATGCACAACCTAATCGACGGCGTCCTTCGGTATTCACGCCTCGGCCGTGTCAGCGAGCGGCACACGCCAATCGACCTCAACCAGCTCGTCCCCGAAACCATCGATATGGTCTCGGCTCCCGAAAACATACAAATTACAGTCGAAAATCGGCTGCCGACCGTTGTCTCCGAGAGAACCCGTATCACCCAGGTATTCCAGAACCTGCTCAGCAATGCAGTCAAGTATATGGATAAACCGAAGGGCCTTATCAAAATCGGCTGCAGCGAAGAAGGCGGCTTCTGGAAATTCAGTGTCTCCGACAACGGCCCGGGAATCGAAGAAAGACACTTTGAGAGAATCTTCAAAATCTTCCAGACACTGAAGGCCCGGGACCAGTTCGAGAGCACCGGCGTCGGCCTGACGCTCGTGAAGAAAATCGTCGAAATGTACGGCGGCAAAATCTGGGTCGAGTCCAAAATCGCCGAAGGAACTACCTTTTTCTTTACGCTGCCAAAACAAAGTACACCGAGCGCCATTCTTTATCGGTAGAGCTTTCTTATTTACTCTATTATCTTAAATAGTTTTCGTATGAGGTCTTCTGATT
>CAZPDW010000155.1:0-3967 GCA_964585535.1 uncultured Pirellulales bacterium | reverse complement strand
CCCAGCCGCCGAGCCGTTCGGTTTTCTGAATGCTTTTTTAGCGAACAGTAATGCAGCAGAATAACAACAGACGGTTGGTCTTTGTGCTTTCTCTTGCGCTCGTTGTTTCTGTGTCGGCGGTCTATTGGCCGGTGCACAAATTCGATTTTATCAACTACGACGACCCCGTCTATGTTACCGAGAATCCGCAGGTTCTGCAGGGACTGAGCGCCGACGGCGTAAAGTGGGCCTTCGGCTCGATGTACGGCAGCAACTGGTTTCCGCTGACCTGGCTGTCTTTGATGCTCGATAGGCAGCTCTTCGGTATCGACCCGGCCGCTTTTCACTTAGTCAACGTCGCACTTCATATTATCAATACCGTTCTTTTGTTTCTTTTGTTTGTTTGCTGCACGCGGAGTATCTGGCCCGGCTTTTTTGTGGCGGCGGCGTTCGGACTTGTCCCTTTTCACGTCGAGTCGGTCGCCTGGATAACCGAACGCAAGGACGTTCTTAGTACGGTGTTCTGGATGCTGACAATGCTCGCCTACGTCCGCTATGCGCAAAGGCCGACAACAGCTCGATACATATTAGTGCCCGTAATGTTCGCACTCGGCCTTATGGCCAAGCCGATGTTGGTAACACTGCCGTTTGTGCTGCTGCTTTTCGATTACTGGCCTCTCGAACGGCTCCGGCAGAAAAAAACCGGGTCGGACGCAGCCGGCAAAACAAGGCCGCTGTCATGGCTGCTGCTTGAGAAAGCCCCTTTGTTCGCACTGTCGGCGGCCTCGAGTGTGGTGACATTTATTGCACAGAGCCGCACAGTGTCAACTCTTAGAGTCTTTTCGCTATCTGACCGTATCACGAATGCGATAGTCGCATACGCAACATACATCGCCAAAACTTTCTGGCCCACCAGATTGGCGATATTCTATCCTCATCCACAGGGGACAATACCGCTATGGCAGGTTGCGGTGTCTGCGACCGTGCTGGTGATTATCTCGGTAATGGTCTTTGTTTTTCGCCGGCGGCGTTATCTTGTAACGGGCTGGCTGTGGTATCTGGGGACGCTGGTCCCGGTAATAGGTCTTGTGCAGGTCGGCGCCCAGGCGATGGCCGACAGATATACGTACATACCGCTTACGGGGCTGTTTATTATGCTCGCTTGGTTAGTGCGCGACCTTGTTGCAGCCAGGCGGTCCCGTGCGATTGCCGCAGTCGCCTTTGGGCTGGTTTTGTGTGCAGCATTTTCGGCACTGACGGTCAGGCAGCTCGGCTACTGGCGCGACAGTATAACGCTGTTTAGCCATACACTCGATGTCACGAAAGACAATTACGTAGCGCACAACAATCTCGGCATCGCCCTTGCTGAGCGGGGCGAGCTTGCCGCTGCGATGCGGCAGTTCGAGGCGACACTGAATATCAGGCCGGATGACAGGGATGCACACTTCAACCTCGCCAAGGCGCTGGCGAAAGTGTCTCGGCCGGACGAGGCGATGGAACACTATAAGGCGGTCTTGCGCCTCAGGCCCGGTGATGCGGATACCTACGGCGACCTTGCGTCTCTTCAGGCCGAGCAGGGTCGCTTCGAGCAGGCGATTGCTATCTATCGCAAGGCCCTGTCGCTAAACCCCGATGACGGGAGGTTGCACAGCGGCCTCGGCCTGGCTCTGCTGCGGGCCGGCCGGCTGGACGAGGCGATTGTGGAGCTGAAATCGGCCGTTCAGATAAAACCTGATTCGACTGCATACTGCAATCTTGGTATGGCTGTCTCGTTCAAGGGCGACTCCGATAAGGCGATGGACTGCTATAAAAGAGCGATTCGGCTGGACCCGGGAAATGCCGAGGCGTATTACAATCTCGGCAATGCTTTTTTAGCCAAGGGCCGGCTCAACGAAGCGATTTTGCAGTACAAAAAGGCGATACGGCTAAGGCCCGATTACATCAAGGCGCACGGCAACTTAGCGGTGACGCTTGCGCAGCAGGGGAAACTCGATGAGGCGATACGCAACTTTGAAATAATCATCGACCTTGAGCCGAACAGTCCGGATGTCCATTTCAATCTCGCAAGCACACTTTTAGAGAAGGGCGACACAGGCCGTGCCGTCGAGCAGCTTCGCAAGGTGGTCGAGCTTGTGCCGCAGGACGTGGGGACGCGGTGTGCGCTGGCGGAACTGCTGCTGCGACAGGACAAGATAGAGCAGGCAATCAGCGAATATCGACAGGCCCTGAAAATCAATCCGAACAGCCGGCGGGCCGGGGCCGGTCTCAACAAGGCCCTGGCTGTGCAAAACAGCTTGCAAAAGTAATACACGGCATTTACAATAACGGCTGACAAACCGCCTGCTTTTTGAGACGTAATATGAGAAAAAGAAGTATTTTCCTAAACGGAATTACGGTATTGCTCGCCGGCGGTGTATGTCTTTTGTTTTACCGCTTTATTGTCCCGTCCCACCAGAGCGCCCGTACCGATTTGATTATGGACTCTATCGGGCTGACCGTCATCCTGTTAGGCCAATACCTGAGAATATCCGCCCGCGGATACAAATCCGAGCATCTTGCCAGAGAAAACGCCCTTGTAGCAACCGGCCCTTATGCCTTGGTTAGAAACCCTATGTATCTCGCCAGTTTCCTTATAGGGCTTGGCTTGGTGACCATGCTTTTTAGATGGTGGATGCCGGCTGTCTATCTCGGATTTTTTGCGCTCTGGTATTATCCGCAAATTCACACGGAATCTCAGTGGCTCAGAGAGAAATTCGGGCAAAGCTACATCGACTATTGCAAAACGACGCCCTGTTTTTTTCCCAGGCCCGGCGCCCTCTGGCGGAGGCGTGCAGAAAAATATATGCCCCTTAAACTCGGCTGGATAAAAAAAGAGTGGAACACAATCCTGACCTGGTCGCTGGTAGTGGTCGTCGTCGAGGGCTACAGCGACATAACCTCATTTACATTCGCCGTTTTTCTGCGAGAGTCAGCCCTTTTGGTCCTGCTCATTTTGTACTTCATGGGCTTTGTATTTCTTCTTCACAGCGACTGAACAACCCCGGCGCCGTCAGCGGTTTATGCCGAGGTCGTCTTTTGTCAGGATGGACTCGAATTTGTAGCCGGCGGCGGTGATATTCTCCCCCGCTCCCTGTTTGCGGTCGATGACACAGACGATTTTTTTCACCTTCGCCCCCGCCTCGGTGATTACCTTCGCCGCCTCGAGTACCTGGCCTCCGGTCGTTGCAATATCCTCGACCAACAGCACCACGTCACCTTCTTTCAGAACGCCTTCGACCATTTTTCCCGTGCCGTAGCCCTTCTTGCTGTTACGGATGATGACCCAGTTCCTGCCGGTCTCCATCGCGGTAGCAGCCGCAAGTGCTACCCCGCCCAGCTCCGCTCCCGCTATTAAGCTAACGTCGTCGGTAACATACCCGGCAAACTCGACGCCTAACTGCCTGAGAATATCGGGGCAGGCCTCGAACAGGTATTTGTCCAGATAGTATTTGCTGCGTTTACCGCTTCGCAGAACAAAATCCCCCTCGAGATACGCGGTTTCCTTTATTCTTTTTATCAGTTCGTTTCTGTTCACGGCGGAAGTTCCTATACCTGAAGTTCAATGCTTTTGTTGATGTGTCTTCTATGCTTTCTTCGGATGGGCATAACAATATCGGCGATGAATTCATCGACCTGCTGAGGCGCTCGGCCGATGTAATTTTTGGGATTGAGCACCTTTTTGAAATCGACCTTTGCGAATGCGGGGTCGGCTTTGAGCCGGTCGAGAAGGTCGTTGGGTTTGCCTGATTGTTTGACCTGAGCGGCTGCGGCGTGCGAGTGCTGTCGGATTTTCTCGTGAAGCTCCTGGCGGCTGCCGCCGGCCCTGACCGCGGCCATCAGGATGTTCTCGGTAGCCATAAATGGCAGCTCCGCGGCGATGTGTGCGGCGATTACTTTCGGATATACTACCAACCCATCGGTAACGTTGTTCAAAACATCCAGAATGCCG
>CAZPDW010000154.1:0-4018 GCA_964585535.1 uncultured Pirellulales bacterium | reverse complement strand
TGCTCAAGACAAGGAGAATATGTGTGATATGCTCTCATAACAACTGGTACATAAAACAGGGGCAGGCCACTTCTCACAGGGGTACTATGGGACCCCAATAAGAGACCTGTTGTTGATGAATGACCGTGTTTGGAAACGGGCAGTTTTCAAGTGTTAGAAGCTGAACCACCAGGTTGGCAAGCATCGGATGAAGCGCACGTCTTGCCGAATGCCTGCGCGGAAAGATTAATCCGAAATGGGCCGGACGTTTATATTTGAGAAACGAACTGTCCCGTTGTGGCAGTAGAAAACAAGGTTGGTGCCGTTCTGCTGCGGACAGCGGTTGAGCAGGCATCTCTTTGCGGCGATGCAGATGTCTATGATGCTGTTGGTCATTACGATATCGACGGAAAAGGGTTTGTTGAGGCCGGGCACTGCTTCGATGGCGTTGTTGCCGAGTCGAACCTTGTTGGCCTTTGCGCTGAACGACAAATCATAGTTACCTTTTGTGGAGTCCCTGAGAAAGCAGCCGAGAGACGTATAGTCGGTAACGGGTTCGACCTGAAAAGTAATGCGGGCATTTACAGGGATATTCGCATAGCGGGCGGCCGCAAAACCTTCTATCGAGCGTATTTCCAGACTCGTCCCACTGTGGATGAGTTCTGACGGCTGCGGGTTTTCAAGGACGAGTTCGACTTGACGGCCGCACTTTGGAAGCATCTCTGGTGGGAACACGGCCCTCAGAGAGCCGTCGGTATCTTGAAGCAGCTCGCGAAAGACAAGATTGCCTGCGTATTGCCATGTGCCGTCGTCGAGATTGTCCGTGCGTGAAGGGACCATTCCAACAGCGATACGCCTATCGCCTTTGAAGGCAGCGGTTTTGAAGACCAGGGCGTAGTCACTGCCGATGTTGTCCTCAAGCGGCGTTCTCCACGGGCCGAGCACCTTGTCTGCGACGCGGTAGTATGTACCGCCATCGGTTTTGAAGAGCAGATAGTAGCGGCCGTTCCATTTGAAACAGTCGGCACATTCCGGGAATGGGTATCCTTCGGCATAGCCGGGGACGTAAAACGGGCCCTTGAATTGCCAGTTGCGCAGATCAGTTGATGTATAGTACACCAGGCACGTCTGGTTCTGAATGAACACGTACTCGGTAAAGGCCGTGGTGACCAGCATATAGAACAAACGCGTATCTTCGTCCCAGAAGACGTGCGGGTCGCGGAATTCAGAACGTGCAAAGCCGGGGGGAGGTGTGAGCAGTTTGTTTGGCGCAAGCTTGGTGAAGCTGATGCCGTCATCGCTTTGTGCGACGCTGATATGCTCCTCGCGGACATGGTCATTGTCGATATCCGTTCTGGTGGGGTAGAAGGCGTAGTACTTGCCGTCGTGGTAGACTACCGAGCCGGTACATAATGATTTTTCAAAGGATTCCGTAATGGTCAGGGCCAGTGGATGGTGGGTCCAGTTTGTCAAATCTGTGCTGGAAAAGTGAGCCCAGTTGTGCCCGCCGAACTCTGTTGCCCTGTGGTGATCGTAGTCGAGAAGCCAATACACATGGAAAACGCCGTCGTGATAGAAGGGCATCGGGTCGCCTGCGAAGTAGTTCTCTTCAACAGGTGTGAAGTACTGCATTGCCGTTGTGGGCTGTGCCGACGGTTCGTATTCAGTCTTATGCGGCTGGGCGCCAACAGCAGTGAACCACACGGCCAGGGCCAAACAGATGAAAACGGAGGTTCTGGCATTCATGATTTCAAACCCGTGTCGTAATAGCGTTAGGGACATGCTGCGTCTTGCCGACCAGGAAGAAGCCACACGAAGCATAGTATAGCCCGCAGAGGAGAAAATCAAATTCGACTTGCAGGCAGCAGCAAAAGCTTCTAAGCGGTTAACCGCAATCATACATCTACCATTGTTCGGCAATTCGGCTCTGGTCCTCGAGGGAGTCTTCATAGTAATAGTGCTCACAGGGAATAAAAGTATTCTTGGCAACGTCTTCGCCATTCAGATACTTAACAAAAGCATCTACCGTACCCTTTGCCATTTTCCGTGGAAACTGCTGCGGTGAGTCAAAAAGCTTTTTCTCATATACAGCCTGCTTTCCGGCAGGCGATGCGTCAAATCCGATAACGGTAATCTGGTCTGTCTTTTGTGCCCTGACGACGGCCGCGTAGGTACCAAGAGCCGAAGGGTCGTTAATTGCGAATATCCCCACGATGTCGGGGTGGGCCTGAAGGATATCAGTTGCCACAGTGTAGCCGTCATTCCTGTTTCCTTTGCCACTCAGTTCAGTAACGATTCGCAGCTTGCTGGCGTGCTCCTCAAGATGGTACCTGAAGCCCTCAACCCTCAAACGGGCTGAACTGACTTCCGGATAGCCTATTATGGCGATCTTACCGTTGTCGCCCGTCACCTTCATCATGCTCTCACCAGCAAGCTGACCGCCCTGATAGTTGTCGCTTCCAATGTGCGAGACAATCATTTTATTGGCTTGCTCGTCTTCTACCTGAACGTCGTACGTGAAGATGGGAACACCTGCCTGATGGGCCCTCTTCACACCTTCAGCCGCAGACTTTGAATCGACTGGATTGAGAAAGATGGCATCATAGCCCTGTGCAGCGAAATCAGACAATTGGTTGTTCTGTTTTGCCGGATCCATCTCTCCGCTTAGAGGAACTATCTCATACCCATACTTGGCAGCTTCTTGCTCCATAACGTTGGCAATCAGCTTGAAAAAAGGATTTGTCAGGTCCATGCACGTGACGCCTATCTTACCCTTGGATTCCTTCTGTTTGCGTGTGCAGGATGATTGGACCGCTAATAATGCCAACGTAATGATCAGACAGACAATGGTCGATGCTCGCTTCATGTTCTGCTCTCCTATGTCTTAATCCCAGTCCTTTTTCTTGTGAATCTGGATAACCCGCCGCCGGTCCGCATCTTATCCAACAATACCGCGGCTACTATTACAGAACCCAACACTACCTGCTGGGTGTAGCTCTCGATACCCAGCAGGTTCATGCCGTTTTGGATTACCGAGATAATAAAGGCACCTATCAATGTTCCCAGTATCTTGCCGGAGCCGCCCGACAGGCTGGTACCCCCAACCACAACTGCGGCGATAACATATAACTCATACATCATACCCATATTCGGGGTGCCGGTATTGAGTTGCGAGGCCTGGATACAACCGCCGAACCCGGCAGTCAGCGAACTGATGATATAAACGAATATCAGCACGTAGCTAACAGGCACTCCCGAAAGACGGGCAGCTTCTTTATTGCCCCCCACAGCATAAATATGACGTCCCATTGGAGTATGCGACATGAAAATGTGTGCTGCCAGATACAGCAGGACCAGAAGAATCACAGTATTAGGCATTCCCAGCGATCTGCCCTGGCCAAGCCAGGGCAGTGCCTGAGGCACCTGGTAGATTGAAAAGCCACCGGTTACCAGGAATGCCAATCCCCTTGCTATCATCATCACGCCGAGCGTCGTAATAAACGGTGCCACTTTGAACTTGGCGACGATGAAACCGCCAATACCTCCCACAAGCCCGCAAGAGAGTATCCCTGCCAAAAAACCAATGGGAACGACCCACCATGCCGCTTCGAGTCCTCCCATTTTTTTCATCACCAGCGTACTGATTACCGCGGATAACGCAGTCAGGCTTCCCACTGACAGATCAATCCCTGCTGTTATGATAACCATTGTCATGCCGATGGCGATCACGGCTATGACAACGATTCGGTCAACAATCGCCAAGAGATTCGAACGCTTGAGAAAATCGGGCCACAGGCGAGTCTTTGGCCTCAATATCTCACAGTCGGAGAATTCGGGGTACTTCTCAGGGATCAAGTCAAGAAGTCGCCATTTCGTTACGTCTCCGCTGGCCACAATGGCCGCGAGTTCGGTGCTGCCGGTTCGTATGTTCTCGAGCGCAAGACGCATGTCCTTAGGGACACCGATGACCACTCTGCAGTTCTCGAACCCTGCTTCTCTTAGTTCCCTTCCGAGTTCCTCAGCAAACCTCGCAGAATCT
>CAZPDW010000153.1:0-4018 GCA_964585535.1 uncultured Pirellulales bacterium | reverse complement strand
CTTTTGGTAGGTTCCATGCTTTTGCCGGAGATATGTGAAATCAATCTGGTGATATCAACACTATTGGTGATTGGAACGAACTGCCCTGCCTGCTGAAGGTGCGGGAAAAACATTTTGGGAGAATAGCGTTTCCAAACCTTTAAGGGATGTACGTAAAAATCTCCTTCGAAATTGTAGATGTCCAGCAAAAGCTGTGTTGTTTCGCGAATACGGGCTACCGTTTTGAATGAATGTTTGTTTCGCAAAATGGCAAAATACCCAATGGCGCCCAATTCGAACAGATAGGGGCAGATAATCATAAAGAAGTTGCCGACCATCAAGTCTGTCGCCCAGGCACTCAGCAAATCCGAGAGGCAATCAAAAACATAAAAAGCGTCCTTGCCTTCGGTGGAAACTACGCTGTGAACCTGTGTGGAAAAAGTCTCAAAGCCACGGGTAGCATCCAAATTGTAAATCGTAACATCGGGATCGGCTTGAATAAGAGGCTTATGCTTAGAAAACCTCACATAGACAACCTTCCGGCTATCCTGTTTCGCCCGTGTAACAAAGGGAGTGACAAAGTTACGAAAATCATCGATTCTGTCCACCTGCCAAACAACATTGTCACCATCTCGCAGATGGCCTAACACGGCGTCCAAACTTTTTAGGCCTGTACTTTGTTGCGCCATCACAAATCAACCTCTTTTTTTTACACTACGGAACGCTTTGAAAACTAAAAGTTAAATCATTTTTCAGCGACAGGTAAAGCTTTAACTTTAAGCATCTTTAATGGTTAATTTTATATTCTTAAGTCCTATAACTGGAATTGCTGTAATTGGAAACTCAAGAGAACGTAAGCAACGAAACAAAATCGGCGAATACCCGGCTGCCTGCTTGATTATTTGTATATCGTACAAATGTGACCCGTCGGTTGTAACCAATCTTATACGATACCCTGGTCGAGCATAGCATTGGCAACCTTAATAAAACCAACAATATTCGCACCAACAATGAGATTATTCTTCGCACCGTAAGTTTCCGCAGCCTCCATGCACCGGTCGTAGATATTGTTCATAATCGACTTAAGTCGGGCATCTACCTCCTCAAAAGTCCAATTCATACGTATGGAATTCTGACACATTTCCAAACCACTTGTTGCTACACCGCCCGCATTTGCGGCCTTGCCGGGGGCAGAGAAAACGCCGGCGTCGAGGAAAACCTTTATGGCCTCCGGCGCACAAGGCATATTCGCGCCTTCGCCGACTGCAATGCAGCCATTTTTTACGAGGGCTTCGGCGGCGGCTCTATCGATTTCACTCTGCGTCGCAGACGGAAGGGCTATATCGCACGGTACCGACCAGACATCCCGCCAGTCCTCATGGAACTGGGCGGACTTGTGCTGCCCTGCATATTCCCTGATGCGCCCACGTTCAACTTCCTTTATCCATCTTATTGTTTCGAGTTTAATGCCATCCGGGTCTACAATGTATCCATTGCTGTCGGACATCGTAATTACCTTGGCGCCAAGCTGCTGAACCTTTTGTGCCGCGTAAATTGCAACGTTGCCGGAGCCAGAAATGGCTACCTTCTTGCCGTTCCAGTCAATGCCGTGTTCCTGAAGCATTCGGCTTACGAAATAGATTAGGCCGTAGCCGGTAGCCTCTTTACGCACCATTGAACCACCGTAATCGAGCCCCTTGCCGGTCAGCGCACCAGTGAAACTATTCGTTAACTTCTTGTATTGACCAAAGAGGTATCCTATTTCTCTGCCGCCTACGCCGATGTCGCCTGCCGGGACGTCGGTATCCGGGCCGATGTGCCGGAAAAGCTCCGTCATGAAGCTTTGGCAAAAGCGCATTACCTCGGCATCGCTCTTGCCCTTGGGGTCGAAATCCGCCCCGCCCTTGCCGCCGCCCATCATCAGCCCGGTAAGCGAGTTCTTTAGAATCTGCTCGAATCCGAGAAACTTGATGATGCCGATATAGACGCTCGGATGAAAGCGAATGCCGCCCTTATACGGGCCTAAGGCGCTGTTAAACTGAATGCGAAAGCCGCGATTGACCTGGAAATCACCCTTATCGTTCTGCCAGGGGATGCGGAAGATAATCTGCCTTTCGGGTTCGACGAGCCGCTCCAGAATCCTGGCCTCCACGTATTCCGGATGTTTTTCCAGCACCGGGTCCAGGCAATCCAGCACCTCCTTGACCGCCTGGTGAAATTCCGACTCGCCGGGGTTACGTTTGAGAACCTGTTCATAAACCGCCTGTGTTACAGTATTAACTGCCATACGAGCAACCTCCGTAATAGTGTGACCTGTGTCTTTCCATAGCTATCAATATAAGCTAAACTAATAACATAATCACATAATTGTATTGAACGGCTGAACTTGTCAGTATAGTATATGGCAACAGTGTAGCACAAGTGGCTAAATGGTAATAGAATCCATTAGGACAGCTTATAATGCACCTGGAAACGCTGAAGGTGTTCTGCGACTTAGCCGATTTACGCAGCTTCTCGAAGGCCGCCGAAAAGAACCTGATGAGCCAGTCCTCCGTCTCACAGCGGCTTGCTCAACTGGAGATGACGTACAAATGCCAGCTTCTCAACAGGCAAAGGAGGCCGCTGGAGCTTACGCCGGCCGGCGAGCTGTTCTATAAGGCGGCCACCGACATCATTCACAAACTCGAGCAGTTCTCAAGCGAGCTGAACCAAATCAAAAACGCTGCCGCCAACAGGATAAACGTAGCCGCGATTTACAGTATCGGTATGCACTCTCTGCCCGAATACGTCAGGAAATTTATGGTAACCCGCCCGACGGTCAACGTCCACGTAGAGTACCTCGGCGCCGAGCGTATTTACGAGCTGGTTCTTTCCGGTGATATCGACATCGGCCTGGTGGCCGTGCCCAGGAGGGATAAACGCCTCGAGGTATATGATTTCGAGGACGAACCGCTGCTTTTCGTGTGCAGCCCGAAACATCCGCTTGCCGGCGAGTCGGAAATTGATATTCACAATTTACAGTACGAGAAGTTTATCGGTTTCGACGCCAATATCCCCACACGGATATGGATAGACGGTATCCTGCAGCGCTATAACATTGTCATCCGACCGGTTATGGAGTTCGACAACATCGAGACCGTAAAACGGGCGGTCGAGCTCAATTCCGGCGTCAGCATTCTGCCCCGGACCGCCATACTCCAGGAGCTGGCCGCCAAAACCATCAGGGCCATTGATTTTTCAAACGAAAGGTTCTTCAGACCGACCGGCATTATATTAAGGAAAGACCGGCTCCTCAGCCGCGAAGGGCGATATTTCATTGAGATGCTCCGCAAAAAAACCTTACACGCTTCTTTAACCCGACCGTAACCGCAGACAGCGATAAGCCGCCTATGTCAATCAAAGCAGTGATATTTGACCTTGACGGGACGATAACCCGGCCATACTTCGATTTTGACGCCATTCGTGAACAAATGCACCTGCCGAGCGACGCGGGCCCCGTCCTCGAGCTCATCGAGAAAATGACGCCCCGCCAGAGACGACGGGCCGAGAAAATACTCCATAACTACGAGCAAAAAGCCGTAAGAGACTCACAGCTTAATCCCGGCGCCAGAGAGACGCTCGAAACGCTCCGCCGCGACGGCATCCGTATAGGCATCCTCACCCGAAACAGGCGAAGCAACGCCCTGGCCGTCGCCGAAAAGCACGGCCTTGGATTCGACGCCGTCGTCGGCAGAGAAGAAGGCCCCGTAAAACCCGATGCCTTCGGCGTCCTGGCCCTGTGCCGTCAGTTTGATGTCCGGCCGCAGGAGACGATGGTTGTCGGCGATTACCTCTTCGACCTGCTCTGCGCAAGGGCCGCCGGTGCCGTCGCCGTGCTGTTGGCCAATCATCAAAAGGCAAATGAATTTGCTCAACACGCCGATTTTGTTATTGAAAACATCAGTGAAATACCCCAAATTATCCAACAAAACAGGGTTTGATTGGCAGATGACTCGATTGATAAATATACGCCATATATGCACATTGCTTTTGGCCCTTG
>CAZPDW010000152.1:0-4048 GCA_964585535.1 uncultured Pirellulales bacterium | reverse complement strand
GTGTCTTCGTGGTGAAAAAAGAAGCGGGGGCGGTCTATGAGGGATTGTAGTGTTACGAGGGGTTTGGAGATAGTTCGGGGTAACAGAGGCGATTACGAGAAACTGGGCCGGTATCACTACCGGGCGGAGCGGTTGGGGGTTTATGCGGCGGTGTTTGCGCTGAAGGGCAGGTTCAGGACGGCTGAGCGGTTGGAGACGGTGGGGGTGATTGTCTATACGATGCCGGTACTGGGCTGTGAGCTTAGGGACGTGGCGACGGGCGGGTTCTTTGCCGGCTACGACAGGGCGACGCGGGCGACGCTTTTGAACGAGAACATCAGGTGCATAAGCAGGGTGGTTGTCGAGCCGAGGTTTCGCGGGCTGGGCTTAGCGGTGCGATTAGTGGCCGAGACGATGCCGTTGATGAATGTGCGGATGGTCGAGGCGATGGCGGTGATGGGCAGGGTGAATCCGTTTTTCGCAAAGGCGGGGATGAAGGCGTATTTCGGCCCCGTGCCGGCGCGGTGCGTGCGGATGAGCGAGGCGTTCGGCACGGCGGGCATCGAGCAATGCGAGCTAATCGATGCGCGCTGCGTCGATAGCAAGATTGAGCAATTAGTCCGTAAGGACTCCCCAGGAGGGCGAAGCGAGAGGGAGTTTATCGACGACGAGATGAGACGGTTTTTGCAGAGCTACGGCAGGAGACGGCAGATGCCGGCGGGCCTCGAGCGGACGAGGTATGTGCTCGGCAAACTGACCCAGCGGAGCGTTTATTATGCGTGGGTAAATCCGAATTTAAGATCGAATATTTGATATTTAATATTTTTGAAGCCGCTGCGCGACGTTCGGGATGACATAAAGGAGATGGGGACAGAGATGGTCAATGAGGTGAAGAGTATCGAACTGGATAAGCTGCTGGCTCATCCGGGAAATGCGAATGTGATGAGCGCGGCGACGTTTAGAAAGCTGGTTCGCAATATCGAGCGGACGGGATTGTATGAGCCGCTCGTGGTCAGGCGGCATCGGCAAAGGCGGGGACATTACGAGATTATCAACGGCCATCACCGCTGTAAGGCGCTTCGGCGGCTCGACCGGGACCGGGCTGACTGCGTCGTGTGGGATGTGGACGATGAGCAGACGGAAGTTTTATTGGCGACGCTGAACCGGCTGAGCGGGCGGGACAGGCCGACGGCCAAGATTGCCCTGCTGGAGGGATTGAGCCGGCGGATGGGGACGAGTGAGCTTGGCAAGCTGCTGCCGATGAGTAAGACGCAGATAGAACGGCTTTGCCGATTGAAAGAGCAGGCGCTGAACATCAGCAGCCGGGCGAAGCCGATGGCCAGTGCGATGGTGTTTTTTGTCAAAGCCGGGCAGAAAAAGATTATCGAGCGGGCGCTCGATTTGGCGACAAAAGGTGTTGAGAAAGGCACGCCGACGCAAAAGCGAACGGCGGCGCTGACGGCGATTGCGGGACGGTATGTAAAGACAGCGGATAGCGTACAGCGGATAGGGATAAGTTGTAACAATCCGAAACAGTAAATCGTAAATAGTAAATCGACAATCGACAATCGACAATGGATTAAGCGGGGGTATTGATTGATGGCAAGGCGAAAGTATTTGACGGGCGAACAGAAGGCGGTGCTCAAAGATTTGTTCGACGGCGAGCTGGACGAGCAGGCGGTGTTGGCTAAGCACGGCGTCAGCGTAAAGACCTTTAATAACTGGCTGAAGGATGAGCTTTTTTCGGCGGAGTACGATTCGCGGCTTTTGAACCTTGGCCGGGACGGGACGGTTATGTTAGCGAAGTATATGCCGGTGGCGGCGAGCCGGCTGATTGAGCTGACGGACTCGAAGAACCAGGAGACGGCAAGGAAGGCGTGCCTGGATATAATCAATTTCCAGCATCAGCCGGCGGGCAGGCAAGCTGACGGGCAGCTCCAGGCCGAGCGGCAGGATGAGAATATCGAGCTTTCGCCGGAGCTGGCGAGCCGATTGTTAGCGGCCCTTGCGGAGGAAAAAGGCGGATAGCGTGATTCATATTGCGTGTATTACCACTAAGACACCAAGCCACAAAGCTACAAAAAAATACCAACATACCATAGTTAATTTGCCTGTTTTCGTGTCTTTGTGCCTTGGTGGTGAAAAAATCGACAATGGAAAATGAACATTGAGCGTATCGCGTGATTCGTATTGCAGGCGGCGCAGAAAGAAGGGAGACGCAGCCCCCTTTAGGGTACAGGTTAGTTTGTAGAGGTAGTCTCCCTTTTACAGCAGGCGGTTTTTTTTGTCACCATCCCGAAGCCAGACAGGGCTTCTCGGCCCTTCTATTTAAAGTATGCGCTATATTCTGGAAAAGGCAAAAAAAGACGTGAATAAAACCCGGATTTTTTTTGCAGGTTCTGCAGAATACAGACGCCCCTTGTAAGCGGCGGAGTAAAAGGTACAATTGGACGAGGCAGCGAACGGTAATGGCAAATAAAGATAAGGCAGCGATATGAAAAAAGATAAATTAACCAGGCGGGGTTTTTTGAAGCTGACAGGGCCGATGGCGGGGGCGCTTTTTGTGGGCGGCTGTGGCGAAGGGTTTATGGCGGGCGGCAGGCAGGCGGGGCCCGGAGCGATACCTTTCAGGACGGTCGAGCTTAACAAGGGCGAGAGTGCCGAGGTGATTTTGAGCGACGGCGGCAAGGTCAGCTTACGGCTGTTGGGCGTGCAGCACAAGCGGGACAGCGTATGCGATGCGGTCCGGCAGGTGCGGGCCGAGCTTGAGGTCAACGGCAGGACAGTTCAGGTCTCGTCGGGCAATTACAATCTGCCGGTGAAAGCGGGCAATTGCCGGATTGATTGCCCGGTGACATTCGGATATTACGAGCTGAGCGACAAAGACAGGTGGGCTCTGGATAAGCATGCCAGGTTTCGACTGTGGCCGGCGGACGGCAGTTTGTGGGGCAAGGGGCGTTTTGTGTATCCGGTGAGGCAGCGGTGGTTTGCAACGGATACTCAGATGGCGAACGAGCCGTGTCACGTTGATGCAGGCGAGCAGCCGGGGCCGAGGAAGATTTACTATCACAGCGGTCTTGATTTCGGCGGGGCCGAGCGGCTTATCGAGGTGGTCTCGGCGACGGACGGGCTGGTTGTGTGCAGCGGCCAGCAGGTGCTGGAAGGGTACAAAGCCGAGCCGGTCGAGCCGCGGTACGATGTTGTTTATATTCTGGACGAGCGCGGCTGGTTTTACAGGTACAGTCATTTTTACGATATTGACAGGGCGATTCAGCCGGGCCGGCGCATCAAGGCGGGCGAAAAGGTCGGGCTGTTGGGCAAGGAGGGCGGCAGCGGCGGCTGGTCTCATCTGCACTTTGAGATTGTTTCCAGGCAGCAGTCGGGAAGGTGGGGGACACAGGCGAGTTACGCTTTTGTCTGGGAGGCATATATAAGGGAATATAGGCCGAAGGTGCTCGCGGTGGCGAGGCCACACCGACTCGCAAAGGTCGGCGAGAAGGTCGTGCTTAATGGGAGCAAGTCGTGGTGTGCGAGCGGGGAGTTGAGTTATGAGTGGACGCTTTCAGACGGGACGAGGGCAAGCGGGGCGACTGTCAAGAAAAGCTACAGCGAGGTTGGGACTTACAGTGAAATTCTCAAGGTGAGTGACGGTGGAGGGGACACGGCTTATGATTTTTGCAAGGTACAGGTTTTCGGCGGCGAGGATGCCGAGGTGGTGCCGCCATCGATACATGCGGCTTGCTGGCCGACGACGGGCCTGCGGGCGGGCGAGCCGGCAACGTTCAAGGTGCGGTCGTTTAGCAAGCAGCGGGTTGGCGAGACGATAGATTTCGGTGACGGCGGCAAGGCGGTGACGGTATATTCGGACGGCAACAGAAAGGCGCGCGCCCGAGAGGGATATGCGGTGACGGAGCATGTTTATGAAAGGGCGGGCGATTACCTTGTTCGGGCACGGTGTGTGGACAAGGCGGGGAACAAGGGAACGGTTAATCTGCACGTGCGGGTAACCCGCTGAAATGAAAGGGCAAGCGAAGAATTTGAAAGGAAGGACAATGGGACGGGTTCGATA
>CAZPDW010000151.1:0-4050 GCA_964585535.1 uncultured Pirellulales bacterium | reverse complement strand
CTTCGAGAACCTGCTCAGCAACGCCGTCAAGTTTATGGACAAGCCAAAGGGCAGGGTACACACCGGATGCAGCGATGACGGCGACTTCTGGAAATTCAGTATATCGGATAACGGCCCGGGAATCGAACAGCAGCATTTCGAGAGGGTTTTCAGGATATTCCAGACCCTTCAGTCCCGCGACAAATTCGAGAGCACCGGCGTCGGGCTGACATTAGTCAAAAAAATTGTCGAACGGTACGGCGGCAAAATCTGGGTCGAATCCGAAGTGGGCAAAGGAGCGACGTTCTTCTTTACACTGCCGAAGCAGATTGTTGTGCAACCAGCCGAACAGACCGTATCGGCTGAGATTGCATCGGCAATAAGCTGATTTGCGATTTCTAATTTGTCAATCTTCAATCGGAAATCAGAAATAACCTCCCGCACTTCTCGTCTCTTGCAAAGAACCGCACAGACGGCTATCATACCTTAAATGCCGTCGAAATCGAGCAAAAAGAAGGGTTCCAATGGTACGGTCGCAGTCAATAAGAAGGCCTACAGAAACTTCGAGCTGGCAGAGCGGTTCGAGGCGGGGATGAAGCTGCTGGGCAGTGAGGTCAAATCGCTGCGGACTCACCAGGCGGATTTGGCCGGCTCCTACGGCCGGCTCGCCGACGGGGCGTGCTGGCTGATAGGCGCAACTATCGCACAATATCAGCAGGCCGGAATGATGAATCACGACCCGACCAGGAAAAGGAAACTGCTGCTGCATAAATCGGAAATTCGCAAGATAACCGCAAAGCTCGAGCAGCGCGGCTTTACACTCATCCCCCTGCGGATATATTTCAACGACAGGGGGCTGGCGAAGTTAGAGTTGGCTCTTGCCAGGGGCAAGAGGAAATACGATAAACGACAGGCAATAGCCGAACGCGAACAAAAAAGACTTGTTGACCGGAGCACAAAAAAGTATCGCAGCTGATTTATACCCTTCGGGGTAATAAATTACCGCGAGTGAGATTTTAAGTTGTTGTTTTAAAGTTAGTTACCCGCGAACGAACGGGAAATTTCGACCGGCAGCACTATACATGCGGCTTTTGCCCGGCTGGCAGTGAGTAATCATTTATGAAATAAGGACAAGGGGTTTTGACTATGGCTAAAGAAAATACCGAAGAAGAAAAAAAGATTATCGTGGATGAAGACTGGAAGCAGCAGGCGCAAAGGGAAAAGGAAATACTGGCGGCCCAGGAAAAGGCCGAGCAGCCGGAACCGGAAAGGCAAAAGCGCCGTGAGCCGCTTCCTAAGGGCACGCTTGCCGCACTGATTAGCATGCTTGTTACACAGGCGCTTTTCTCGATGGGGCTAATCAAAGTCGAGGGGCAAAAGGACACCGAGCCCAACCTCGAACTGGCAAGGTACAACATCGATATGCTCGAAACGCTCGGAGAGAAAACCAAGGGCAACCTCAGCGAAGGCGAAGAAAAAGCCCTTACTACCGCTCTCAACGAGGTCCGTATGGCTTACGTAAAGGTCTCGGGATAGCAAATCTTGGCGAACATATTAGATAAAATCATTGCCGACAAGAGAATCGAACTCGAGCGCAGACAAAGCCGGATGGGTCTTGACGAGCTTAAGCAGCAGGTTCGCTCGATGCCCAAGTGCCGTAACTTTTACAAGGCCGTTACCAAACCAAATGCGCGGGGACTCAACGTTATCGCCGAGGTAAAAAAGGCCTCGCCGTCGGCGGGCATTATCCGGGAAGATTTCGCCCCGGCGGCAATCGCAAAAATCTACAGCGACTGCGGCGCCGACGCCGTCAGTGTCCTCACCGACGAAAAATACTTTCAGGGCCGGCTCGAATACATCAGGCAGATTAAAAACGCAATCGATTTGCCCGTCCTGCGCAAAGACTTCATCATCGATACCTGGCAGGTGTATGAATCGCGGTCGGCGGGCGCCGATGCCATACTGCTTATCGCCGAGGCACTCAAACCCGCCGAGCTGATGGACCTGATGATTGCCGCAGCGGAGTTGACATTGACGGTCCTTCTCGAAGTGCACAGCGCCGATACGCTGCTGCAGGTGCGAAGTTTAATTGGCTTTCCCAAGGCCGGCTACAGCATCCTGGGTATCAACAATCGCGACCTTGCAACGTTGAAGGTTGACTTGAATGCCACCAGCCGGCTGGCTGAGCTTGCCGGCCAAAAGGCAAAGCTGGTTTCCGAAAGCGGAATAAAGACAAGGGCCGATGTCGAGAAGCTAAGACGCATCGGCGTCAGGGCAGTGCTCATCGGCCAGACGCTGTGTCAAAGCCGTAATATAGCCGAAAAATTCGCCGAGCTGTTCGACTGATATTATGCACTATGTCGTACTTGTTTCAATTGGGGTTTTGATGGGCCTGTTCGGCGGGCTGCTCGGCGTCGGCGGCTCAATCGTAATGATTCCCGCCCTTGTATTTGCCTTCGGTGAAAACGAGCACCTCTACCAGGCCTCGGCAATGATTTGCAATTTCTTCGTCGCAATCACCTCGGCGCTCGTTCACAAAAAGGCCGACGTCCTCGTCGCCGACGTTGTCAAATTGCTGATTCCATCGGCGGCGGCCGCTGCCGTCGTCGGCGTTGCAATAAGCAACAGCGCCCTGTTCGCCGGCAAAAACAGCTATCTTCTGGCACGCATTTACGGCGGCTTTCTGCTCTACGTTATCGTCTATAATGTTCCGAAATTCACAACGACCCGTGGCGGCACAGCTGGGCTGGACATCTCGCAAATCAAACGTTCCATCCCCCTGACCGTCCTATGCGGTTTTATGACGGGCGTGCCGGCGGGGCTTTTGGGTATCGGCGGCGGTATCATCTGCGTGCCGGCCCAGCAGTTTTTGCTGAAAATGCCCCTGAAAAGGGCTATCGCAAACTCCGCGGCAACCATCGCCGCACTTTCTATCGTCGGGGCATTTTACAAGAACATAACGCTTGCCCAGCACGGCATAGCCGTATCGGATTCGCTGAAGATTGCCGCGGTCATTATACCGGGCGCAATAGCGGGTGCCTTTGCGGGCGGTCGAATTATGCACAAGCTGCCGGTGAACGCAGTCAGGGCCGTCTTTATTCTGCTCGCAGCGGCCGCCTGCTACAAAATGCTCACCGTAGTGCCCGGCCATTGACCCGGAAAATCATATCCCACAAAAAGAAACGCACACCATACAACCAAAGCCGGTCTCAACGCGTTTATTTCTGCAGCTTCTGCGCCTTGCGGATTTTCGCCCAGGTGTCGCGCAGGGCGGCGGTGCGGTTGAAGATGAGCTTTCCGGCGCTGCTGTCGGGGTCAACACAAAAATAACCTAATCGCTCGAACTGAAACCTCTCGAAGGCGGAGGCCTTTTTAAGGCCCGGCTCGACAAAGCAGCCGGCGAGCACCTCCAGCGAGCCGGGATTCAGGTTTGATGTGAAGTCTTTGCCTTCATCCGTCTGGTTGGGATTTTCTTTTGTAAAGAGATGGTCGTACAGCCGAACCTCGGCCTTAACGGCGTGCCGGGCGCTCAGCCAGTGCAGGGTCGATTTGACCTTGCGCCCGTCGGGGGCGTCACCTCCCCGCGTGGCGGGGTCATACGTACAGTGAAGCTCGACGACGTTGCCGGCGGCGTCTTTGACTGCATTGGTGCAGGTGATAAAGTATGCGTATCGCAGGCGGACCTCCCTGCCCGGCGCCATGCGGTAGAACTTGCGGGGCGGCTCTTCCATAAAATCATCTCGCTCGATATAAAGCTCACGCGAGAAGGGCACCTTGCGTGTCCCCACCGACGGGTTCTCGGGATTATTTATTGCATCGAGCATCTCGATTTTGTCTTCGGGATAGTTGTCGATGATAACCTTCAGCGGGTGCAGCACGGCCATCACGCGAGGCGACGTCCTGTTCAAATTCTCCCGCACACGGTGCTCGAGAAGTGCAATATCGATAGTGCTGTTGAACTTATTGACGCTTATCAGCTCGCAGAAGCTTCGTATCGCCTCAGGTGAATAGCCGCGCCGCCGCATACCGCAGATGGTAGGCATTCGCGGGTCGTCCCAGCCGCTGACCAGG
>CAZPDW010000150.1:0-4055 GCA_964585535.1 uncultured Pirellulales bacterium | reverse complement strand
GTTCTAAAGTTACTTACCCGCGAACGAACGGGAAATTTCAACCGGGAGCACTATATCTAAACACTAACGGCCTGGGGGGCGGTGGTTTGTGGGGATGCCCCTCCTTCGTGAAAACCAACTACGGAGGCAGGCAAGAATCCGGATTTGGAGACGGGGTGATTCGATTGATTATCGATTATTGATTATTGGATTGAGATTGCTTCACCCCTAAGGGGCAAGCTCCTTTGCGGAGAGAAATTCTTTTGCGTGCATCCTGAGAATCTGGTGAGGTACTCGCAATGATATGCACCGGCGCAGTAAATAATCACAATTTGGTATCAGATGGCAGAGGTTTTCGTATCGAAATCGGTGTTCTATGAGCCCTCGGGAAAAAATGCTTGATAGTTCATAGTTGATTTTGTAGAATTGTGGTGGCCGAACAGAAAAATTTATGTTTTTGTAACCGTTCACAGGATAATTGTGCCATTGTACGTCATTGCGAGGCCCTGAAGGGGCCGTGGCAATCTCAACCGTTCAATAATTCGAGATTGCTTCGTCGTGAACTCCTCGCAATGACACAAAAAAGAGGTTTGTACCCCGCGAACGGTTACATGTTTTTTAAGCGTGTCAACGGGAAATGTCAGTTTAAGGGGGTCAAAAGATGGGGTGCAGAATTGACAGACGCAGTTTTCTGGGTAAGACAATTGCCGCCGGCGCCGCCTACGCGGGGGTGCGGAGCATCGAAGAGAAAAAGCTCTTAGCGGCTGTCCAGGATGACGGCAAAAAGACCAGGGAGCTGAAGAAAACGGGGGCAAAGGCCGGCAAGATGCCTATGGGCAAAATCGGCAACCTCGAGATGAGCAGAATCATCGGCGGGGGCAACGTCATCAGCGGCTGGTGTCATAACCGGGACCTGATGTACGTCTCTACACTGGCCGGTAAGTACCTCACCGAGGAAAAGCAATTCGACACGCTCGAGTTGATGGAAGAACACGGAATCAACACAATCTCGCCCGACCCGACCCAACTCGACCTCATTAACAAGTACAAGCGGGAAAGAGGCGGAGACCTTCAGACTGTCGTGGGTGTTCGGCAGGACTGGGAGTATATAAACGACCCATCCTGGAAAGGCCTGAAGGAATGGATTGATATGAGCATCGACAAGGGCGCCACGACGATGTACACGCAGGGCGGCTACACCGAACACGCGATGAAGACGGGGGATGCGAAGAAGATTGAGATTATCGGCAGGGCAATTCAGTATATTCAGGAGCAGGGATACCTGGCAGGGCTCGGCAGTCACGACACGAAGGTCATTGAGATTGCCGACGAAAACGGGTTCGAGCCGGACTACTATTTCAAGAGTTTCCACCACGACAAATACTGGTCGGCTCAGCCGAGGCAGATGCGTAAGCACTGGTCGGTGGACAGCACGATGTATCTTGACCACGACAAGTACCACGACAACATCTATGATTTGTTCCCGGAGGAAACGCAGCGGATAATGGCCGGGAAGAAGAAGCCGTGGATAGCATACAAGACCTTGGCCGCCGGCGCCATCGCTCCCGAGAGCGCCTTCGAGTTCTGCTTCAAGGGCGGGGCGGACTTTTTGGCGGTTGGAATGTTCGACTTCCAGGTCATCGAGGATACCATCGTTGCCAAGAAGGTACTCGGCAGCGACGAGGCGAAGAATCGCGAGCGGCCCTGGTGCGCGTGACAGCAGCCGGCACACATCAGGCCGGGCCGAATTGGAATATGCTGCATCCAGGCGTTCTGCAAATATTTTCGCGCGTAAATCCCTCACTGTTTTGATAAGGAGCACGGTAGATATGAAGGGTAATGTTGACAGGCGGCGTTTTCTCGGCTCTACACTGACGGCGGGAACGGCTTTGTTACTATCCACATCGGCCTTTGCTCAAGACCCGAAGGCCAAACCCGATGAGCTTAAGGTCGGCGTTATCGGCGCCGGCGCCCAGGGCCAGAATCTCATCGATGCCTGCCTCAAGATGTCGAAAGAATCACCCGTACATTTCCAGGCCATCTGCGATATATGGGAGAACTTAAATCTCAAGCGAGTTTGCGGCCTGCTCAAGAGGGTCGGGTATGAAGCCAATGGCTACGTTGACTACCGAGAGATGCTCGATGCGGAAAAGGGGCTCGATGCGGTCATAATCGCCACGCCTGATTTCTGCCATGCAGAGCAGACCGTCGATTGCCTGAAAGCCGGCCTGGCAGTTTATTGCGAGGCGCCGATGTCGAATACCGTTGAGGACGCGCGTCGAATGGTCAAGGCGGCAAGGCAGACCGGCAAAGCCCTGCAGATTGGCCACCAGCGGCGAAGCAACCCGCGTTACATCCACTGTTACAAAAATCTGCTGCACAGCGCCAAGATACTCGGCCAAATCACGACCATAAACGGGCAATGGAACCGCCCCGCCCGGCCTGATGTCGGCTGGTCAAAACGAAGGCCGCTCGACGAGGAGACGCTCGCCAAATACGGCTACAAAACAATGCACCAGTATAAGAACTGGATGTGGTACAAGGGACTCGGCACAGGCCCGGTGGGCTTTTACGGTTCTGGTCAGCTTGACGTGTTCAACTGGTTTCTCGACGCCGTCCCCAGGACCATTACCGCTCGCGGCGGGACATACTACTACGACAAAAAGAAGCACGAGTGGTACGACACCGTGATGGCTATATTTGAATATGAGACCGACAAAGGGACAGTGTCGGCATTTTACCAGACGATAATGAGCAGTGGCTACGGCGGCAATTTCGAGGCCTTTCTGGGCGACGAGGGCACGCTCGAGATAGCGGAATCCGGCGCCCGGGGCGGGATTTACAGAGTCCCGGAGGCCGGCAACTGGGAAACCTGGCTGCGCCTGGGCTTTGTAAGCAAGCCCGGCGAAGAAGAACAAGAGCCGCCCGAGAGTGAAGGAGTAATCGAGGTTGCCCAGACGAAACCGCCTACTCTGTATGAAATTCCCGTCAAGATGACCGAGCCATACCACAAGCCGCATCTGCAGAACTTTTTCGATGCTGTCCGTGGCAAGGCAGAACTCAACTGCCCCGCCGATTCGGCTTACAAAGCCACAGTCGCCGCGTTAAAAGTAAATGAGGCGGTCCAACAGGGCCAAACACTTGTTCTCAAAAGCGACGACTTCGTCGTCTGAATCGATGCCGCTTGTGTCTGAAGTAACAGGGGCGTGAGAAGGTGTTGCCAAATCGAGTGGATGTCACTATAAACAGATGTGACAATGAGCTATCACCTGGCAATTTTGAAAAGGCCTTACCTGGAGGCGATACTGCAGGGCCGAAAAACAATCGAGTCGCGGTTCACGCGGACGAGGCGTGGGGCGTTCGGCGAGGTTGAAGCCGGGGACACACTGTTCCTGAAGGAAAGCTCAGGGCCTGTGCGTGCGACGGCGGGCGTGTGCGGGGTAAAGAGGTTTGCGAACCTGACGGCGCAAAAGATGGCCCGGCTCGAGGCGGAATACAATCACTTAGTCTGCGGGGACGATGAATACTGGCGGGGCAGAAGAAACTGCCGGTTCGGCGTTCTGGTCTGGCTGGAAGATGTTCATTTGATTGAGCCGGTCAGGATAGCAAAAAAGGACTGGCGGGCGTGGGTCGTGCTGACCGAAGCCGAAGACTTCGGGCTGTTGAAAAGGCGGGGTTGAGCAAGGAAAAACGCCTTTTTCCCACGATTTGTGGGGTTTCTCTTGAAAACTGCAATAACAGAGGCGCCAAGGCCGTCTAAACCTGCAGATAACAAGCACGTAAATGTTGGTTTTTTTGATTTGGAAAGGAGCAAGAAGATGTTGAAGAAAATGACAGTTTGTGCGGTGTTGGCTGTTCTGCTCATAGGCGGTGTAAGCTTCGCGGCTGATCCGGCCGGGGGCGGACAGGGCAAACGCAAGGCAAGGCAGGGCCAGGTACAAAAGAACAGGGCGCAGCGAACGGACCTGGTTGGTCAGCTCATAAGGGCGTACAACGCAGGTGACAGGCAAAAGATCGGCAATATCATCGGGCAGATGGAGCAGCGAAGGACAAGGGCGCGCTCAGCAGAAAAACCG
>CAZPDW010000149.1:0-4092 GCA_964585535.1 uncultured Pirellulales bacterium | reverse complement strand
ACCGCCGACACACGGATTTTCAGTCCGTTGCTCTACCGACTGAGCTACCTGCCCGGCAATTTCCAGGATGTTTGATATTAACGATTTCTCTTGCACGTTGTCAAGTCCTTTGGTGCGGCAAAAGTTAAAAACCCGTATTCGAATCATTTTTGCGTCCGTTCTTCGCCGGGTTCCTATGACGGAATCCGTAAGGATATTAATACTACAGCGCAACATAATATAAAAAAAGCGTGTTTACGGCTAAAAATCAGAGATTAAAAAGCAAAATGTAAAACGACAAATCAAAATTCAAAAACGGTTTTTTTGTCCCTATGCGGCCATCCGGCCTCGACTGCCAACCATACGCCGGTTATCAACAACTGTTATTTTTGACTTTTACGCTGTAATTTTGATTTTTGCATTTTGATATTTAATATAAATTGCTGTATTTGCTTACACGGCAATATGTTATCGCTATTAGTAAAACCGTAACTTGCGCTGTAGTATTAAAGGCCTGTAACAAAACCCACAGCTCCCATTTGTCATTTCCGGCGAACTTATCCCGGGCCTGCCGAAGGCGCGCAATACGAGAACTACCATTGTGCCTCGGCGTAGGGGCCGATGGGGCCTTTGGGTCCGGGTCTGGGACGGCTTTTCAGGATTGCCTCGGCGATAGCGATGTCGCCGGCGTGAGTAATTTTGATGTTTGACGGGTCGGTCTCAACAATCGTAACTTTGTGGCCGAGTGCCTCGACCAGCAGTGAATCGTCGCTGATTTTCTCCGGTTCTTTCGCCTTGGCTTTTGCGTGCGCCTCTTTCAGAAGCGCCTTCTCGAAGACCTGCGGCGTCTGGGCTTCGTAAAGAGTCGAGCGGTCAACGGTTTTGGTGATAAGCCCGTTCTTTACCTGTTTGATTGTGGAGGAGACGGGGCTGGCGAGAATTGCAGCGCCGGTTTTTGCAGCGGCTGCTATCACATCATCGAGCCATTTTTCGGTGATGCAGCATCGGGCCGCGTCGTGAACTGCAACAAGCTCGATATCCTCTCGTAACAGCTCAAGCGCCTTATTGATGGTCTCGAAGCGGGTCGCGCCGCCGAGGAACACCTTTACATTGAACAGCGACAGGTTCGCGCCCCATCTGACCTTTACGAGCTCCTCATCGTCTGCTGCGATGCCTAAAAGGACCTGTTTGACGTCATCGCGATTGGCGAAGAGCTCGACACTTCGCAGAAAGACCGCCCTGCCCGCCACGTTGACAAACTGCTTCTTTCGCTTACCTGCGAACCTGCTGCCGGGCCCGGCCGCACATATTATCACCGCAATCCTTTTCAAGACCTTCTATCTCCTGAAGAATCAGACGTCGCAAATCTTTATCGCCTCTGCCAGAGATTTCAACGGGTCTCGCTTGGGAACAAACTCATGGGCGACGTAGCCCGTAAAACCGGTCTTGAGTATTGCCCGCATAATGGCAGGATAGTACAGCTCCTGCGTTTCGTCGATTTCGTTTCTGCCGGGGACACCGCCCGTGTGGTAGTGTCCGATGTACTGATGGTAGTCTCGAATCGTGCGGATGATGTCACCTTCCATAATCTGGGCGTGGTAGATGTCGTACAGGATTTTCATATTTTCAGAGCCGACCCGCTTGCAGACCTCGACACCGAACGCAATGTTGTCGAACATATAGTCTTTGTGATCGACTTTAGAGTTGAGATATTCCATATAGATGGTGACGTTTTTCTTTTCAGCGTGGCCGATGATTTTCTTGATGGCTTCGACCGTGTTGTCGAGGCCCTCTTGTTCATCCATTCCGTAGCGGTTGCCCGGGAAGCATATCACGTTGTGGCAGCCGAATTTGGAGGCGGCGTCGATACTTCTTTCAATCTTACTCAGGCACTCGGCGTGGTTTTCCTTGTGGCTGAGGCCCTCTGTCAAGCCGTGCGAAAAGAGCATCGTACAGACAAGGCCTGTCCCCTTTAGCGCCGGCAACTCTTCCGGCTTGAGCAGGTCGATGCCGACCAGGCCCATTTTTGCGCAGGCGCCGCAGAACTTATCGAGCGGGATTTTGCCGTAGCACCAGCGGCTTACCGATTGCTTTATTCGACCTTTCTTGACGACTCGCCGGATTTCGGCGCCGGCTCTTGGCAGATTGAGGACACCGGCAACGGCGACACCGGCAGCACCGGTCAGGACCTGACGTCGGGAGATTTCCAATCGTGCTGACATTTATGAACCTTTCGTTTTAAGAGCAGATTGAGTTTATACGTTTCACACAGACAGGGTATCCGACGAGAGAAAAATGTCAATAGTCGATACCTCGCCGGGCTTTAATGCCTTTGTCAAACGGGTGCCTGATATTCCTGAACTCTGTAACCAAATCAGCCAAATCGAGCAGCTCGCTGTCGGCCCCACGGCCTGTCATAACAATCTCAACACGTTCATCCCGCCTTTCGACAACACGCTGTACGTCCTCCAGCCGGGCCAGACGCTGCGAAAGACAATACACAATCTCATCGAGTATCAGCACGTCATAAAACCTCTTCTGTGCGGTTTCGGCAAGGCGCTCGAGGGCATTGCTGATAGCAATTCGAGTTTTGGCGACGACGTTTTCGTCGCCGGGCGACTTTGCCATATCCCAGGGCATATCGAGGGCCTCGACGCGGATGCGGACCGCGCCCAACTGCAGGGCGAATCGCTCGCCGATATCGAGTGACGGCGGCTTTAGAAACTGATAGATGAGGACTTTGTTGCCCTGGCCCGCCGCACGCAGGGCAAGTCCGAAGGCGGCGGTGGTCTTGCCCTTGCCGTCGCCGGTATAAATTTGTACCAGTCCCTTTTCAAGCATAGGGCTATAATAAGGGCAAAACAGTAAATTGAAAATCAAAAATCGCTGTGGACGGGTTAAAAAGACAAGTGAACAGTCGTCTCAACGCTCAAAAGTCAGATGCTGCAATAACGCCCCAGGCGGATTACTCAGTTGGTTCGATAACAGCCAAACGCCCGGATAGCTAACAGGCCGCCGTTGCCTCGACGGCCTCGGCCGGCTCGAATTGACTCTCCTGCTGCTCGCCGGGCCTGAAAGGCAGCGGCTCGAAGAATTGTATTGCAACGCGTCGTAACTGAGCGTTGATATGCTCCACCCGGCAGATGTTTCCGGGGCGGATAAAATCCGCCACGCCAAACGATTCGTCGGTCCCGTAACGCGGCACGCTGAACCTGGCCGTCACCTGCCGGCCCGGATGTACCCAGCCGCACTCGCCGCGGCATGTAAATGCCGCCCCCCTGCTGCTGACGTCAATCATCTGACCCTGTAAAAGCTCTGCATCAAAGTCCTCAGCGAACCAGACGGGCCAGTAATACCTCAGCCGTTTTTCCCCTCTTCGCTCAGGCGTGTTTTCCATTTGCCGGTTCCTAAAAGCGCTTGTTAATAACGCCTTCGTAATCGACAAATTCGGTGAGCCGCTTTAAAGACCGTCGGCGGATGATGTGCTGTCCGGTGAAGCTGTGTTATGCAACCTGCCCGCAGGCAAACACCCTGTAGGGAATGAAAAAATGCAAAACTGCCGACCGGCAGGCCGGCGCTTTGCAGGAGATTGGCATAGAAAAATTTTTTACTATCGGTTACCTGACAAAGGGCTAACGTCCTGATAATCGCTTCATCCTGGCCCTGACCAGCTCGGTGAGCCGCCGGCCTCGCTGCTGGAAGTTATCAAACATATCGTAACTTGCACAGCCGGGGCTGAGCAAAACGACATCGCCGCTGACGGCAAGCTCGCCGGCTGAATCGACCGCATCGTTAAGTGAAGCGGCAACCTCAACTTTTATGACCCTCTCTGTGTTCTCCGCAACCCCCGTGGCTAAGTTTTTTTCAATTGCATCGGCGATTTTTCGAGCCGTCCGGCCCATCAAAATCGCGGCTTTGGCCCTTTTTGCTATTGCCTCGGCCAGCGGCTCAAGCGGGATGTGCTTGTCGTAGCCACCCGCAATAATAATCACCGGCTGCTCAAACGCCTCCAGAGCGGCAATCGCACTTACCGGCGTCGTTGCCTTCGAGTCGTTGTACCACCTGACGCCGTCAATCTCGGCTACCGGTTCGAGCCGATGCGGCAGCGGTTTA
>CAZPDW010000148.1:0-4109 GCA_964585535.1 uncultured Pirellulales bacterium | reverse complement strand
CAACCACAACACATAATAACAGAAAACTAAAATTTACTGCAGAACACAATAAGCAAAACAGCAATACTCAAAAGTTGTGCAGGTCTTTTTTGAACCTGGTCATCAGAAATGGCAGCCAGAACAGGCAGGCGGCGAGGTAGCGCAGAAAGTTCTGCGTCCACATATCGAGATAGCCGGTGAGGTACTTTATAAAAATGGGGCCTGTGGACCAGACAATCAAGGTCGCCAGGCACACCAAAGTGGCGAGGGGGTCCAAAGAAGCGAATTTCGAATTGTTCATTTGCCGGGCTGCCCGAGAAAAGGATTATATTTTTTTTCACGGGCAATGGTTGTCTTGGGGCCGTGTCCCGGATAGACGACTGTTTCGTCGGGCAGGGTAAAGAGCTTTTCGGTGATGCTCTTTACGAGCTGTGACATATTGCCGTTGACAAAGTCGGTGCGTCCGACCGAATCTGCGAAGAGCGTATCGCCGACAAAGACGACGCCGTGGCGACCCGCATACAGGCAGATACCGCCCGGGGTATGTCCCGGTGTGTGAAGAACTTTAAACTCGATGCCGGCTTCGTCGATAATGTCGGCTTCTTCGAGGTAAACTTCGGCGGGGCGGGCGGTGAAGGCGAGGCCGGTCATCAAAGACAGATTGCCGTCGCTGTCCGAAAGCAGTTCGGCGTCGAGCGGGTGGATACAGACCTTTACGCCCGGATAACGACTTCGGAGGGCTTCGACGGCGGCGATGTGGTCAATATGTCCGTGAGTGAGGAGCAGGGCCGAGGGATTCAGCCGATGGTCGCTTAGAAAATCGAGCAAGGCGGCCTCATCCAGACCGGCGTCGATAATCACGCAATCCGCCGAGGCACTGCCGCTGCGGAGAATATAGCAGTTGGTTTCAAATTGGCCCAATATCAAGGTATCGATGAGCATAGGTTTTTTCCAAAGGTCAAGGATGTTAGCAGAAAGGGCCCGGCGAGTCAAGAGTTGACAGAACCGAGCGGGAGCCGACCTGTTTGTCCCCAAAGAGGGCAGGTGTCACCTTCCGGCAACACGAAGCAAAACGGTATGCTTCTTCAATGTCCTCAGCACTAAGTATTGAGCCAGGCCGAGCGCAAACAGTGTCAGCCACATCTTGTCCGGGTCAAGTAAGCCCGTTGTGAGCAGCGAAGCGATTTGCTTCATTATAATGAACGAGATGATGATAAGAAAAACTGTCGCGTGCTCCCGGAGAAGCACTGTTCGCAGTGAAAAAGACAGGTCCGGGCGTTTCCACAACCTTAACATAGGGAACAAGGCCGGCGTTCGTGCGGCCCAGTCAACAAACGGCTGTCCGAATTTAGCATGCAGAAACTCTTCTTCTGCGAAAATAATGCGCTCGTAGCAGAGCCAGAAGGCAAGCAGCAGGATAACGGTGAGCCACCAGGTTTTCGGGAACAGGGACAATCCCAGCAAAATCAGAAGATTCCCGAGGTAGAGCGGATGTCTGGCGAGCGAATACATTCCGGTGGTATTGAGCAGGGCCGCCTTTTGTCTCCTGCTGTTTCGTCCGGATGTTCCTTCCGGAGCGTATCCGACCGTTGCGACGCGAACAGCAAGACCCGACAGTGAAACAAGCAGACATAATATTTCCCAGAGGCGCTCAAGCTGACTGCTGCCGTAGGGCAGCCGAAAGTCCCGCAATGCTGCGAAGATGACAACAAAGCAGACGATGGAGAAGTAACTTCTCCAGCTAAAAAGCCAGTTGCCGCTTTTTTCAAAATGCTCCCTGAGCAACATACGTGGTCTCCGGATGCCGGGCGAGACGGCTGCAAGCTCCGGGCTGAACCGTCCAAGAAAATCTTTTGAGAGCATAATAGCAGAGTAAAAAAATCGTGCAAGCCAATTTCTCAGGGACGTCGGGGCCATCCCACAAGTACCCGCTGATAAAACCTATGTACGCCATTGAGCTGTCGTCGTATCAGGTCCGGTTTGCAACGGCCCTGCCAATCAGGCCTTCTCGAACGTGAACTTGTGGGCGTCGGCGTCGATTTTGACCGTGTCGCCTTCGGTGAATGTGCCGGCCAGAAGCTCGCAGGCGAGCGGGTTCTCAAGACGCTGCTGTATCACACGCTTCAAAGGCCTTGCCCCGAAGGCCGGGTCATAGCCCTCGTCCATAATCTGCCCGCGGGCCGAACCGGTGAACTCAACCTCAATCTTACGCCGCCTCAACCTCTCTGCAAGATAACCAAGCTGAATATCGACGATTTGCTTTAGGTTTTCCTTGGTAAGCATGTGGAAGACAATCACTTCATCAATCCGGTTCAGAAACTCCGGCTTGAAGACCTGCTTTAAGACGTCCTTGACGTGCGCCTCGATTTCCCAGTCCGCTCCCCGCTCCGCAGTGAGCACTTGAATCTGCTGGCTTGCGATATTGCTCGTCATGATTATCACCGTGTTTTTGAAATCGACCGTTTTGCCCTTGCCGTCGGTCAGTCGGCCGTCGTCGAATACCTGCAGCAGCACATTGAATACGTCCGGGTGCGCCTTTTCTATTTCGTCGAGCAGGATGACCGAATAGGGTTTGCGCCGCACCGCCTCGGTCAGCCGGCCTCCCTGCTCGTAGCCGACGTAGCCGGGCGGCGCCCCAATCAGCCGGGCGACCGAATGCGGCTCCATAAACTCGCTCATATCGATGCGAATCATCGTATTCGGGTCGTTAAAAAGGAAATCGGCCAGCGCCTTCGACAGCTCGGTCTTGCCGACGCCGGTCGGCCCTAAAAACAAAAATGTCCCGATAGGCCTGTTCGGGTCCCCGAGCCCCGCCCGATTGCGCCTGACCGCGTTGCAAAGCGCCTCGACCGCCTCGTCCTGGCCGACAACTCGCTGACGTATTTTCCCCTCCATCTTCATCAGCCGCTCACGCTCACCGCGGAGCAGCCGGGACACCGGTATCCGAGTCCACTTCGAGACGACCTCGGCGACGTGCTCGGCAGTCACCTCATTTTGAATCATCGTTCGGTTGGTCTTTGAAAGCTGACTTTCTTTGTCATCGAGCTCCTTTTTCAGATTCGCAATCGTCTCGTACTTCAACCGGGCCGCTCTTTCCAGCCGTCCTTTTCGCTGCGCATCCTCGAACTGGGTCTGCGCCTGCTCAAGTTTCTGCTTCAACTGTTTTATCCCATCTATATCGCCTTTTTCCCTCTCCCACTGCGAGGTCAGTTTCCTGTCCTGCTTCTGAAGCTGTTCTAATTGCCTTTCGGCTTTTTTGAGCCGTCCCTTGCTTGCTTCGTCGCTTTCCTTCTTTAGCGCCTCCCGCTCCACCTGAAGCTGAAGTATCCTGCGCCGGATGTCATCCATCTCGGCCGGCAACGAGTCGTTCTCGATTCGCAGCTTGCTCGCCGCCTCGTCAACAAGGTCGATTGCCTTGTCCGGCAGCCAGCGCTCCGGGATATAGCGGTTCGACAATGTCGCCGCCGCCACAAGGGCGGCATCGGTAATCCGCACGCCGTGATGTGTGTCGTAGCGGTCCTTCAAGCCCCGCAGGATGGTTATGGTCTCCTCGACGCTCGGCGGCTCTATAGTTATCGGCTGAAAACGACGCTCCAAGGCGGCATCTTTCTCCACGTACTTTCGGTAATCGTCAATCGTCGTAGCACCGATACACCGCAACTCACCCCTGGCAAGCGACGGCTTTAGCAGATTGCCCGCATCAACCGCACCCTCGGCTTTGCCGGCCCCGACCACCGTGTGCAGTTCGTCGATGAAAAGTATTATCTGCCCTTCGGCCGTGATTACCTCCTTCAAAACCGCCTTGAGCCGGTCCTCGAATTCGCCCCTGAACTTTGTCCCGGCTATCAGCCCGCCCATATCCAGTGCGACAATTCGCTTGTTCTTCAGGCCCGTCGGCACGTCACCGGCGACGATTCGCTGCGCCAGCCCCTCGACAATCGCCGTCTTGCCGACACCCGGCTCGCCTATAAGAACCGGGTTATTTTTTGTCCTGCGGTTCAGCACCTGCATACACCGCCGAATCTCCTCGTCCCTGCCGATGACCGGGTCCAGCTTGCCCTTCCTGGCCATATCGAGCAGGTCGATACCGTAGCGCTCCAGCGCCTTGTATTTACCCTCCGGGCTCTGGT
>CAZPDW010000147.1:0-4189 GCA_964585535.1 uncultured Pirellulales bacterium | reverse complement strand
GACGCCGAGTTTTTTCATTTGTTTTTCGAGCATAATGCCGAATCGCGGGTGATGCGCCGTAATATAAATATGGGCCGAAAAATCGTGATGCACCCTAAAAGAGCGGGGTGGAAATGTGAGAATTTTGCTGGAATTGTTGGGCGGCAACTGGTAAATTACTCCCATTCGGCGTTTTGGCCAAAGGTTTTTTGTGATGGTGTGATGCTATGGCGAGCGGTCAGGAAAATTCGGATAAAAGCCCGACGCCCGGCGGCGGCGCAGGCGGGCCGGCTATACAGCCGGCGAAGACGGACTCGCAATTCAAACGGCAGCTTGTGCCTCTCGATGAGTACGCGGCCCGCCGGGGTCTCAGCGGTGAGACCGTTGAAAAACAGGGTCAGCTCGGCGTTGTTCAGATACGAAAGTTCAAGGGGCAAAAGTTCGTTGTGGATGTGCCGTTCAACCCGTCGGCTCTCAGCGACGACGAGCCGGAATCGGACGGGTCCGCCATAAGGCGGAGCAGGCCGAAGCCGGCCGCTGCAAGACAGACAAAGGTTAAGGTGCAGCGGCGATGGAGTGCGGGGGCGGTTATCGTAGTCTTTTTGCTTATGGCCGGCTTGTGTGCGGCGGTATGGCTTTACGTCGATGCGAGGATGAAGCTCGATAATCTCGATATGGAATATATGACGCTTCGGATGAAGTACGACGACATTGTTCACGCCACCGAAAATACCGGCACCGTGCAAAGCGAGCTGTCGGCCTCGCGGGCCGAGCTGGGTCGTATTCAAAGCCAGGTCGGTTTTTCAAGGGCGCAGGTCGAGAAAATTCAGGGCTCGCTGAGCCGGGCAAGGCGGGACCTCGAGACGATACAGGGCGAGCTTGCGGGCATTCAAAGCCGGATTTCGCTTTCGAGAGCCGAAATTGAGAATGTGCAGAACGACCTGAATTCGAGCAAGAGTGAGCTTGATACGCTCTATCAGCGCAATATCGAGTTTGCGGGCGACCGGTAGATTGATTATTGATTATTAGTTGAGGGGGGGAAACTAAGTTTTTCGAGAAGCTTCCAGCCAGTTGGCAGAAGGACGGCTGCCAGCAAAATCTTCAGGATGTCGCCGGCGAGGAAGGGATACAAACCTGTAGCCAGCGCGGTTTTGAAACCCGTCAGCACCGCTAACCAGGAAACACCAAAAATATAAATCACACTGTTGCCGAGAAGCATTGCGAGGATTGTCTTATGGACTCTTTTGTTCCAGCCGAGCTCGGCGAGTTTCCCCGTGAGCCATGCCGCGGCTGCGAAGCCGACCAGATAACCGCCGGTTGGCCCGATTAACGCAGCCGGGCCAAGACCCGCCGCGAAGACCGGAACTCCCGCCGCCCCCTCGGCTATGTACAAAACCACACAAGCCGCCCCTCGCCTGGCGCCTAATAATGACCCTAACATCAAAACGGCAAATGTCTGACCCGTAACGGGGACCGGGCTGAAGGGCAGCAGCAGCTTAACCTGCGCCGACAGCCCAATCAGCATCGCCCCGGCCAGGATTACAGCGGCATCGTAAAGGACCGCCCGTTTCTTTTGGCCCGGGCGAAAAATATCGGCGACAACGGAACCGGTCAACATAATCTTCTCACCTAAGAATAAAAGGCAATAAACACGGAAAGAGTAATTATACTGCGGGCACGCTGTTAAGTCAAACGCTGCGCTGTGCATATTATTTTTAGATGTGCCGCGGGGATATTTTCTGGGCGGCAATTCGTCACTATTTGTGGCGCAGTCCCATATTATTGCGGCTATCAAAACTGCGGGCAGGGGGTGCAAAAAATTCTTGCGGGAGGCGGTTTTTTGTTCGGTTTTTGTTAGGGTTTTCGCCGGACTGTTACCGATAGAAGTAGTTGCCGCAGTTGGAAGTTTTGGCAATCGAATAGACAAAAACAGCTAAGCCGGGGGTCAAAATGTACGGTCGCAAACACGCACAAATCGGGCCGGTATGCAAGTTCGGGCCGGGCGGCGATTTCGTCAGCATCTGGCCGGAAAGATTTGCGGGCCTTTACCAGCCGGGACCAGCTTACACCGGGGTGGCCGCAGGCGACCAAGGCGATGGCCCATTACCTGCTCAGCCGATGCTGTTCGCCGACGATTTCAGAACCGCCGGAGCCAACCAGCATAAGCCGAAGCGCCGCATTCGAGCATATCGGCGTGCTGAGAAGAAAAAAGCCCATCTCGAATTCAGCAGACAGGGCTCGCTCTTTGCAGCCGACGCGCACTGCGCGAAGACCGCTTAAACGGCTGCCGGACGATGACTTAACATTATCTCCTCAACCACAGTTCGGCACGCGGTTTGCAATGTCGATTTATTGGGGGAAAATGCCGGCAAATTAACTATTCTTACGTTTGACACTGTGCTGAGTAGGGCTGAAACGTCTTTGATGAGCAAAAAAAGACATAAAATAAAGGAACACGAACTTCAATGCTTCAGATTTTCTTTCGCTTTTTTAAGCATCTTCTCGGGTGCCGACATCCGTCGAGTTACAAACGCAACGCTATTGAATTGCAGACCTATCCGGCCGTTATCGCGTGTATGCTGATTACCCTGTGGACGGGGCGTAAGCCGACGCTGCGAACGTATGAAATGCTCTGCTGGTATTTTACCGGTATGGCCGACGAAAAAGTTTTATTGTCCTGTGCCGAATCATCTGTACCTTATAGCGGTTCCTGACAATAATGTTTTCTGTCCGGCAGGCCGATTATAGCCCCAACGCTCAAATAAAGCCATTAGAACCCGCTTTGCAGCCCGTGCAGCCCGGAAAAATTTTTTGCAATCTTTCGATTTTTCTGTTGCAATCTCGCTGCCTTCTGCTATACTAAGGTTATGTGGGGCGCTTGATACCTCGTAGGGAGGGTCAAGAACGTTAGACCTTAAAGGGTCTTAACCTGCAATTTTGAAAAGTTAAAGCCGGTTTCGGCTTTGTATCGAACCACGGGCTGAGGTTTTCTTACTCCTCTTCCTCCCTCCTGGCCTCAGCCCACTTTTTTTTATCCCCCCCCTTGCCCTCCTTACTCGCCGCTCTGCAGCTCGCTGTCTCAAATCCTCCTTCGTCTTGAAATTCACACGCGCGAACGCCCCAAAGTGCCTCCGCGCCGCCGCGTCATACGCCCGTGCCGCCTCTTGTACATCCGCAAAATATCCCAGGTGATGCCGCCTGCCATTCACGAATATCGCAGCCCGCCACTTCTTCTTCTCACGCGATAGCGACACCCCCTTATATCCCGACCGGCCGTCGCCCCCGCGCCGGTTCCACGAGTTCTCCGCCGCCGTCGCCGCCCGCAGGTTCCCTCGCCGGTTATCAAGACCGTCCCCATTGGCGTGGTCAATCACCTTCCCCTCCCCTACGTCGCCCATTATTTGCCTGTGCATCAGCATACGAGAATACCGCCCGTCCCGCTTTCGTATCGTTCGCTCCGCATAAACCGTCGTCCGCCCATTCTTCCTGCACACCCGCCACTTGTACCTGCTCAGCCGCTCATAATCCTCCGCATCCACCTTCGCCGACATCCCCTGCGTCAGTTCTATCCGCCTGAACCTATACCCGTAGCGCAGTCGCCGCCAAACCAACACCGCCCACAAACCAGGCCGCCAGACAAACTCCGGCGCCTCAAACGAAATATGAACCCGCCTCCCTATTTCTCTCCTGACCGACCTGCTAAAAACTTATAGTGCTCCCGGTCGAAATTCCCCGTTCCTTCGCGGGTAAATAACTTTAGAACAACAACTTAAAATCTCACTCGCGGAAATCCAGTTTGTTAATGAGTTTGATTCCGTATCGAAACGCTTTGACCCATAAATTCAAATGTTATGATGTACTATGTGTCGGCTTGGGTTCGAGTGCTTTGTCGCCACCTTTTTTGTGAGCTGCGCGCAGGGGTTTGGCAAATGTCTCCATCCAGGTCTATCTGACCGCCGCCGTGATAAACCTGAAGCGTCTGGCGGCGCTTTTGCTCCATTTTTTCAGCCGTGTCACTCTATACACCAGACATATCGTGGCTATTCGGTTTGAAAATGCCGGCATGGATCAAAACTGGAGATTGCTCGACAAAAAAATCGCCACCGGACACATAATGCTCAATGCAGCTTAGAACGCAACTTTTTCAACACCCCCACAGTCACCTATTTTTCTTACCCATCCTAACATTTTAGTATCGTCCCAAAGTTTG
>CAZPDW010000146.1:0-4361 GCA_964585535.1 uncultured Pirellulales bacterium | reverse complement strand
CGTTCAGCGTCAACAGACCCAGCGAAGGCGCACAATCCACCAACACATAATCAAGCTCGTCTGCCAGCGGCGCCAGCGCCTCACGCAAAATCGTCTCCCTGCCGACGACGCTGACTAACTCGCTCTCGGCCCCGACTAAGTCTATATTGGCCGGCAGCAGCCACAAATTCGCCCGGACAAACAGCATCTGCCGGGCTATCTCCGCCGACCGGGTCAGAACCTTATACGCCCCCGCCTCTATTATCTCCGAGTCCAGGCCGAGGTGCGTCGTCAGGTGCCCCTGCGGGTCCAGGTCGATAGCCAGCACCCGCTGGCCCATACTCGCAAGGGCCGCTGCGATATTGACCACCGTTGTAGTCTTGCCCACCCCCCCCTTCTGGTTTAATACCGCAATCTTCCTCATCCTTCGCTCTCGCCTCCGCCTTGCCGGCGGCTTTTCGTTTTCTGCGACACAATGTTTTTCAATACCGCATCGAGCACCCCGTTGACAAACGCCGACGACTTGTCGCTACCGAACTTCTTCGCAAGCTCAATCGCCTCGTTTATCGCAACCTTGGGCGGTACATCCGGGCAGAACCTCAACTGGTAAACCGCTAACCGTAATATGCTCTTATCGACAATCGACAGCCGCGACAGCTTCCATCTTATCACCGAGGCGACTATCATTTCGTCGCAGGCCGAGAGGTTTTCCCACGTCCCCCTCGTCCAGCCGTCGGCGAGTCTGAGCACAAAATCATCGGGTGCATTCTCAACCAAAAAATCATCCAGCAATGCCAGAAATCCGCCGCCCTGGACGTCAAGCTGAAACAGCGCCTGCATAGCCAACTCCCGCGCCCTGGTTCTTGCGTCCACAGCCGGTTCCTTCAATATAACGCAACGTTCTGACGGCTCTTAAATTATCAATTGCCCCGCTCAAATCTGCTCGAGCACGTTCGCCATTTCCATCGCCGTAAGGGCCGCATCGGCCCCGGCATTGCCTCTCTTTGTACCCGCCCGGTCAATCGCCTCTTCCAGCGTCTCACACGTCAGCACACCGAACACCGCCGGGACATTGCCGGCATAGTTGATTTGCCCTATACCTCGCACCACCTGCTGGCAGACATAATCGTAGTGCTGGGTCTGGCCTTTTATCACGGCCCCGAGACAGATAACGGCGACGTATTCGCCGCTCTCGGCTAATTTCCGGGCCGCTATCGTTATCTCGCATGAGCCGGGCACCCACACAACCTTGATTTGCTGCTCGCCGGCCCCGTGACGCCTGAGACAATCTATCGCCCCGCTCAGCAAACGCGCCGTAATAAATTCGTTGAACCTGCTGACCACAATCGCGTAACCGCCCTTGCCCGCCGTCAACTGCCCTTTTATCTCTTTTACCATACCTGATATACTCCTAAAAACCGCACCTGTAAGGCACGAATCCAGCGTAATCGGCTTACTGCCCGTTTCAGTGGCGCCCGACATTATAAGACTATTGCCGGCCCGCTTCCAGAAAAACCGCTGCTGTACTTGCTCAATCACTGCCTACACACGGGACCATGCCAATTTAACGTCTCTTATTATAAGAACTTACGCCACATATAGCTAACTAATTTTTACCCCTTCGCAAAAAGCCGTCATCGCCGCGAAAAACAGCTAACCCGCCCTCTGAAACCTGGCGATAAGTCAGTGAATACACCGAACCGGTGTATCCGTAGAGTTTCCGAACCTTCATACGAGGCGATATCGTTATATGCTTTTCGAAGAAGCGCCATACGGCCCATACGGCAACAGCGAACACAGGGCACAAAAGGCATACGAGCTTTACGAGGACGGCAAGATACCACAGGCCATCGCCGAACTCGACGAGGCCATCGAGATAAACCCCTCGGATTGCTCGCTGCACTTCGACAAGGCCATCGCCCTCGATTCCATAAGCAAATTCGACGAGGCAATAGCCGAATACGAAATCGCCCTGGCGCTCAACCCGGTCGATTTGGAGATACTCAACTCTCTCGGGGTAGATTACACCCGGGTAGGACACTACGACCTTGCCATTGAGACATTCGAGCACATTCAGCAGCTCGACTCCTCTTTCGAGCCGTGTTACTGCAACCGGATAATAACCTATACCGAAATGGGCCAGCACGATTTGGCCGAGCAGATGTTCTATCTCGCCCAGCAGCTCGAGCCGAACTGCCCGTTGTGCTATTACAATATCGGCAACAGTCTCTTCAGCCGCGGCTCATATAAAAAAGCCATACACTGCTGGCTCAAAACCGCAGAAATCGAACCGAGCCATCCGCAAATAAACTATCGAATCGCCCAGGCGCTCCGGGCCGAGGGCGAGCTCGAACGCAGCAAAGAATACTTCCTCAAAGAGCTTCGCATTAACCCCGGCGACGTGGATGTCATCATCGACTTCGGCCTGTTCCTTCTCGAGACCGGTGACACCGAATCGGCCAAGGAAAAATTCAACAGGGCGCTCGAGCTCAAGGGCGACAACGCGACGGCATTGTTCTATCTCGGAGAAATCACCTTTGAAAAAGCCGATTACCAGCAGGCGATAAAGCTCTTCGACGAGGCGCTCGAAAAAGACGGCTTGCTTCGCGGGCCTCGCTACCGAATGGCTCAATACGCACTCTCTCAGGGCCAAAACGACAGGGCAAGAAGCTATCTTGACTCGGAGCTCAAATTAGCTCCCGATGATGCCGACGTCCTCGTTTCCATCGCGTCGATGTTCCTCAAAATCGCCGACCAGACAGAAGAGCAATCTTCGCCCCACAAGCCCGACCTGGACTATGCAATGCACTGTCTGCTCAGGGCCATCGATATAGATTCCGCCTGCGCCGACGCATATTACTATCTCGGCGTTGTCAATGCCACAAAAGGCCGGCTCGAAGAGGCCGCCGAACTCTTCGCCCACACGCTCGATATAAACCCCGAGCACATCGGCGCTCTGCGGGACTCAGCCGTCGTCTATCTCGCAATGCACAGGACAAAGGACGCCACCAACAGAATCAAAAGGGCAATTCAGACTTGTGGAAACGACCCGCAGCTTAAGGCAATCTTCAAAAATGCCCGGCGAAAGCAAACTGCAGAAAAAATCCGCACCTTTCTCTGCCGGCTCAAAGTTTAATTATACCCTTCAGGGTAATAAATTCCCGCGAGTGAGATTTTAAGTTGTTGTTCTAAAGTTACTTACCCGCGAACGAACGGGAAATTTCAACCGGGAGCACTATAACTGCCCAATGCCGCTGATTGCCGATTGCAAATCAGAAATCATAATTCAGCTTGCCAATTGTTCGCCAATGAGTTAGCTTGGCTTTTCAGGCCGAGTGGCGGAATGGCAGACGCTGGGGACTTAAAATCCCCTGCCCGTTAAGGGCGTGTGGGTTCGAATCCCACCTCGGCTACATGAATTTACTATTTGCTATTTACAATTTACTATTTTCAATTATGAAGTGGTTCCGGCCGTAGCTTTGGGCATCGAGAACCGGCCGGACCGGAAGGGATTGAAATGGCGGAAGTAGCCCCTATTTTGCTGTCGGCAATAATTTGCGACCGCGTCATCTTCGACCGGCTCAGCGGCATGCCGAGCGTTATAAACATCATCCAGACAATCAATTCGCCCAGATTCCCCGTCCGCCACGAGCAGCTCATATTCTTTGTCGAGCTGACCAACGGACACGGCAAAACCAGTACGAAGGTTCGGTTGGTGGACACGAATAACCAGGACAAGGTCCTTTTCGAGCAGACAGGGATGGTCGAATTCAAGGATGTCAGGCAGGTAGTCACTCTCGCCATCAATCTGCGGGGCATCGTATTTCACGGGCCGGGTGAGTACCGCTTTCAGCTTTTTGCCGAAGATGCGCTTTTAGGCGAAAGGCGAGTCCTCTGCCGAAAAATTAACCCGCCGCCAAGCAGAGGCCCCGTCCGGCTTGACGGCGCAGCGGGCTGAAAAAAATTGCTGTTCGCCGACGTCGCAGGGAATGTCCGGCGCCATTCCAAAATTGGAAACAGCAAATAGTAAATAGTAGATAGTAAATGGTAGATTTATGTGGCCCCGTGAATCAAAACGACACAACCGATTTACCCGCTGAGGCGGTGCTCAGCAAGTCGCTTCGACCGGCCTTGATTGCCTCGCGGCGAACAATCGCCGATTACCCGGCGCCGCTGAGACATTTACTCACCGGCCTGGCGGACGAGTCAATCCCCGCCGCCCTTATAAGCCCCGCCCGGTGTGATGTCGGCCGGATTGTTCCCCCTGCCATCGAGGTTATTCAGCACCCCGCCTATGATATACCGCTCACCGACTACTACAATAGAAAGATTCTCCTCGAGCGGCTCGCCAAGCGGCGCACCAACGTTCTGCACTGTTTGTG
>CAZPDW010000145.1:0-4410 GCA_964585535.1 uncultured Pirellulales bacterium | reverse complement strand
ATCAAGGACGAATTTGCCAATCTCGCGTTTGCGAGCAAGGGACCTATCAAGCTCGGCGAACGCTGTACGGTATTTATGGAATCGGACCTGCTCAGCTATCAGCAGCGGGGCGCCGGGACAAGCGATTTAGTGGCGGGTCTGAGCTATTCGATTGTGGCCAACTATCTCAACCGCGTGGTCGGGCGGCGGAAAATCGGCGACAATATCTGCTTCCAGGGCGGCACGGCATTCAACAAGGCGGTCTGGGCGGCCTTCGAGAAGGTCATCGGCAAGCCGATAATGGTCCCCGACCACCACGAGGTTACCGGCGCGCTCGGGGCGGCGGCGATTGCAGCCGAATATATGCACCGGCAGGCGGCGAAATCGGGACAGCCGACCGCAAGCAAATTCAGGGGATTCGAGAATCTTGCTTCCGTCGATTATTCGGTCGAGTCCTTCACCTGCGAGCACTGCCCGAACCACTGCGAGATAAAAAAGGTGCAGCTTCCCGGCTCCGAGCCGCTGTACTACGGCTCGCGATGCGACAGGTACAATCTGAAAAAAACGTCACGCCGCAGGACTCGATTCGACGCCTTTGGCTTCTACAGGCAGAAGCTGCTCGAGTTTGCAGGCCTTGCCGGCGACGGCCAGTCCGCCGGCTCGACGCAGCACAGCAAAGGCAACAAAACAATCGGGATTCCTATGGCGCTGGCGTCGTGGCAGTTTCTGCCGATGTTCTGCCGGTTCTTTACGGAGCTTGGCTTCGAGGTAGTGCTCTCCGGCAAAACTACCAAGCAGACAATCCGAATGGGAGTGGAGAGTGTTACCGCCCAGAGCTGTTTTCCTGTAAAGGTCGCTCACGGCCACATTGCCGAGCTTATCAACAGGAAGGTCAAGTATATTTTCCTGCCGAGTATTATCTCGATGCCGGCCGGATTTCCAGAGAACAAACACAGTGAATTGTGTCCATACACCCAGTCGCTCGTCTATCAGGCCGTGACGGCCTTTGCCGGCAAGCTCGCCGGAAGCGAGATATTAAGCGCCGAGATTCGTCTCGGAGAGGGCGACAGATTAATCACGAAAAGTTTTATCCAGTTAGCCGGGCGATTGAAGGCCCCTGCCACAGCGGCTCGCAGGGCGATGAAAAAAGCGCTCTCGGCGCAGGAAGAATTCGAGTCGGCGATGCGACGGAAAGGCCGGGAAATTATCGAGACTATCAGGCCCGGCGATAAACTGTTTGTGCTTGTCTCTCGCCCCTACAACGGCTTTGACGAGGGCGTTAATCTGCAGCTTCCCAAAAAACTCGCCGAGCACGCCATCGAGGTGCTCCCGATGGAAATGCTCGACCTCGCCCAGGCAAAATTGAGTGACGAGGATTTGCACAGGTCGGTTTACTGGTCCTACGGACAGAAGATTCTCCGCACAGCCGAGCTAATCAAAAGAGACGACCGGCTGTTCGGCATTTACCTGTCGAACTTCAGCTGCGGGCCTGACTCGTTTTTGATGACGTTCTTCAAAGAGATAATGGCCGACAAGCCGTCTCTTCTTTTAGAGATTGACGAGCACTCCGCCGATGCGGGGATTATTACCCGTCTCGAAGCGTTTTTCGAGAGCTTGAAGAATTATAAGCCCAAAAGAAGACCCGAAGCCGTCGCAATCTCAAAACCGCCGGCAGTCAGCAGGGAGCGGACCCTGTACATTCCTTATATGTCCGATGCGTCTTACGGCCTGGCGGCGTGCTTCAGGGCGTATGGCCAGCCCGCAGAGGTAACCACGATGGCGGACGAAAAGGCACTGCTCGCCGGCAGGGCATATACGACCGGAAAAGAATGTCTGCCCTGCGCGATTACCACCGGCGAGATGCTCAAAATCGTAACCGCACCCGGCTTCGACGCACGCAAAGCCGCGTTCTTTATGCCGGCAACATCCGGACCCTGCAGGTTCGGGATGTATAACAGCCTGCACAAACTCATTCTGAAATACGCCGGCGCAGCCGACGTCGCAGTCGTCTCGCCGAACCAGGACAGCAACTTCTACGCCGACTTCGCACGAAGTTTCGACGGCTCGACAGCCGGAAAATTTATGACAGACCTCTGGGTCGCCACGGTGGGTTTGGATTTGCTGCACAAGATTTTCCTGCGAATAAGGTCCTTTGCGCTCGACCGCCGGGCCGTCCGCAACGCCTACGACGAATCGCTCAGCCGATGGGTACATTCGGTAGAGGCAAAAACGAGCTTCTCGCAGAAAAAGCAGCTTATGCGCGATATTGCCGTCAAACTCGCCGCGGTCGAATTAGACAAAAACATCCGAAAACCGCATATCGGCATAGTCGGCGAAATCTACGTTCGCAACCACCCCTTCGCCAACAGAAACATTATCGCCCGGCTGGAACAGCTCGGCGCCGCCTGCGACCTGGCATCCATAGCCGAGTGGATTTACTACACCAACCTCACCCGGACAAGCTCGGCCCGAAGGGCAAGACAGGTCCGCAATCTCCTGACCAACGTACTGGAGAACCACTTTCAGCACAAACTTGAAAAGTCACTGGCCCAGCCGCTCGAAGAAAAGTTCGGCCCCGTCGCCGAGCAGCCCGTCGAGCACACAATCGAGCTGGCCCGGCCGTACCTGCTGCCCTCGTTCGAGGGCGAGGCAATCCTGAGCATCGGCAAGACCGTCGAATACTACAAGCAGGGCTTCGGCGGCGTCGTTAATGTTATGCCGTTCACCTGTATGCCTTCGACAATCGTCAACAGCCAGACGAGACGGCTCAGCGCCGACTGCGGGGATATGCCGATTCTGAACGTCACCTTCGACGGGCAGGAGGATGCCACATTCACCACCCGGCTGGAGGCATTCGTCGAGCAGGTGGCCTCGAGGCGGGATGCGAACGTAACGGCTGCCGAGCTTATATCGGTATAACGAGCTTCGATTAAAGACAATCGGCCGGTATCGCCAGCTAATCCAGCGGGCAAATCCAGATATTTCGGAATGCAATGGGGCCGTGGTCGCCCTGCAGCCGCAGCGGCCCGGCGGGTACATCTTCAGGAAACATCGGGCCGCGGGTCGGGCCGGCAAGCTCGACGTTTTCGTGTATTACGACGCCGTTGTGGATGATTTTTTCAAAGCGGGCGTCGGCGATTTTTTTGCCGTTTGCATCGAAACGTGCCGCCCTAAAAAAGATGTCGAAACTCTGCCACTTGCCGGGCGCCAGGGCCGCATTGACAAGCGGAGAGTAGCCCTCGTAGCCCTTCGGGGTTCTGTTTTCGTCCCAGCGCTCGTAGATGCCGCCGCACTCTATTCCGGGATAGGGGGGCTTTCTCAATTTCCAACTGTCAAAAATCTGGATTTCGTACTGTCCCTGAATATAGACGCCTGAATTCGAGCCCTGCGCAACCATAAACTCAACGTGCACCCTGGCGTCGCCGAACTCGGTTTTGCTTATAAGGTCTTTGGCCTTACCTACGGGCCCGTTGATAAGGATGCCGGTTCCGGGCTTTCTCACAAGCATTTTCGGCCTGGCCTTGTCTATCATCGCCTTGCCGACGACCTGCCAGCCGGCCGGCGAACGCCACATAGTAAAATCCTTACCCGCCAGTTTCAGCTTCCCGGCACACGCCCGGTCCTGACCGCTGCAGGACAGCGACATACTCGCAGCCAGAACAAGCACTAATGTCAGAGCACCGTAAACTGCATTTGAATACCACACGTCTTTTTTCATCGTCCTTCTGTCTCCCATAGTCATACTTTGTTTGCTCAGCCCTTAGGCGGGAATATTTTTCTCAGATATTCGGCGTCGTAGCGCAGGGACGGCTCAAGGCCCAGCGGGGTTTTGCCGCCTTCAATAACGAGCCAGCCGCGATAACCGATATCGTCGATTGCCTCCCGCACAGCGGGAAAATCAATGGAACCTTTGCCGTAAAGGCCGTCGTAGTCCTTGGCGTGGAACTCGACAATCTGCTCGCCCAGCATTCGTATTTCCTTACAGATGTCGTAGCCCTTCTTATTTGAATTGGCGACATCGTAATACACTTTTACAGCAGGCGAGCCGACCCTGTGGATAATGTCAAGGTGCTCTTCGGCGCTGAGCCAGGACTCGATGGCGAGATAGGCGCCGGCCTTCTCAGCCTTCGGGGCGATTCTCTTTAGCTTTTCGACCACAACGTCGGTACCTCGCTTGTCGCCCAGCAGGTCGCCTTTTACGAAAAAGGCCATCAGGACTACGTTGACTCCCATCGCTTTGCAGACATCGATACTTTCAGAGACCCATCGCTCCGGACGGGGGTCGCCGCCCTTCAGCGGGATATCGTTCAGCCGGCCTATTCCTATTGAGGCAATCTGTACCTGCTGTTTTTCGGCCGCGGCAAGAAATTTCTTCTGCTCCTCGACTCGGCACAGGAGGCTTTCATCGTCGGCTGTGTTGAAACTGAGCTG
>CAZPDW010000144.1:0-4549 GCA_964585535.1 uncultured Pirellulales bacterium | reverse complement strand
AGTGCTCGCCGCAAAACAAACCAGGGAAATTGAGCCCACCGACGACGGCATCGCCGATATGCTCCACGAGCTTATCGAAGACAAAACCATCGCATGAGGGTAAATCCTAAGTACGAAGCATGAAAAGCGAAACAAATTCGAATTAGCAAAGGACAAAAATTCAAAACAAAACTGGCCATAGAGAAGAGAAATGTTTTGGGTTCAAATCATTTTTTGATATTTGGACTAGGGTTGTATGCCCCAATTGAGACTGTTCTATGATGAGCTGACTGTAAAACCCGTAAATGTCGCGGTCGTCCCCATGCGCAGCCCTTTTAGATATCCGGGCGGAAAAACCTGGTTCGTTCCCTACATAAGAAAATGGCTGAAAACATTTGGGGCGGATATCGAATTAATAGAACCGTTTGCCGGGGGGGGGATTGTATCCTTAACAGCGGCATTCGAAAATCTGGCAAAGAATATCACTATGGTCGAAAAAGACGAAGATATTGCCGCTGTATGGCGGACCATTCTCGGAGACCAGGGTAAATGGCTGGCAGAGCAGATTGTAAATTTCGAGATAAATACGCAAAACATCAAAGCCGTACTCAACGAACATCCGGCATCTTTAAGAGAAAGAGCGTTTATCACTATTCTCAAAAACCGATTGCATCATGGTGGAATCCTGGCACATGGAGCAGGGCTGATAAAAAACGGGGAAAACGGAAAGGGCTTAAGATCTCGCTGGTATCCGGAAACCTTAAAAAAGAGAATCACGGATATTGCCTTTGTCAGAAATAAGATTAACTTCATTCAGGGTGACGGTTTGGAGATTATTGAGAAGAACATAGACAGAAAAAATGTCGTTTTTTTCATTGACCCCCCTTATACAAGGGCAGGACGACGATTGTACAAGTATCACGAGATAGACCACGAAAGACTCTTTGAACTGGCAAAACAAATAAATGGTGACTTTTTGATAACATACGACGATGCACCACAGATTGAAACTTTAGCTTCACAACAAGGTTTCGTCGTTGACAGGATACCAATGAAAACAACTCATCACCTGATAAAGTACGAACTTGTCATAGGCCGACATCTTGAGTCTTTGGGCAATCGAGATTGATATCTGGACATTGTGTGAAGCCGGTTAGTACGATACTTTTAGATTACGCATAACGCAATACGAGATACGAAAATGATTGACGTAAACAGAGATGGCCAGGTTTGGGTCTTTGCCGAACAGCATAACGGAAAACTCGAGGATACGCCGCTCGAGCTGATGAGCAAAGCACGGCAGTTGGCTGATATCCTCGGCGTAAAGCTCGCCGCGCTTCTGCTCGGCGACAGCGTCGCTCGGCTCGCCGAAAAGCTCATTCACCACGGCGCCGACAAGGTCTATCTCGCCGAGCACCGGCTGCTCGAACGCTACCAGGCCAACAGCTACGCTAAGGTAATCTGTGATATGATTGGCAAATACAAACCCCAGATTGTCCTTTATGGGGCAACCGTTACCGGCAGGGACCTGGCCCCGCGAATCGCAAGCGCCGCCAAGGCGGGACTTACCGCAGACTGCACCGACCTGCAAATCGGCGACCATAAGCCGGCGGGCAACAGCGAATCGCACAAGAACCTGCTGTTTCAGATACGCCCCGCCTTCGGCGGAAACATCATCGCCACCATCATCAACTACGACCGATGGCCGCAAATGGCAACCGTCCGCGAAGGCGTTATGCCTATGCCAAAGCCCGAGACCTCGCGCACCGGCGAGCTGCTCCGGGAGAAAGTCGAGCTGTCCAATGAAGAGTTGCCTCTCGAAATCCTCGATGAGCACAAAAGGCCAAAAAAAGTCAATCTAAAGGCCGCCAGAATCATAGTCGCCGGCGGAGCCGGCGTCGGCAGCAAAGACAACTTCCGGCTCATCTGGGACCTTGCCAACTGTCTCGGCGCCGCCCCGGCCGCCACCAGAGCCGCCGTTGACCTCGGTTTCATCGACCAGGACCACCAGGTCGGTCAGACCGGGACCACCGTCAGGCCGGCGCTCTACATCGCCGTCGGTATCAGCGGCGCCATCCAGCACCAGGCCGGTATGAGCGAAAGCGCAAAAATCGTCGCCGTCAACAACGACCCGGATGCGCCCATCTTCGACATCGCCCACTACAAGATAGTGGGTGATTTGAATGAAATTATACCTAAAATGATAAAAGCTATCAAGGAAAAGAGCGTAAAAGTGCAAAGTCCCGTCACCGCCTGAATCAGTGAGATAAACTATGGCTAATTTCTACACGGATAATGACGACATCCGGTTCCTGCTCAGGCACATCGACCTTGTCCCGGTAGCCGGGCTGGCCGAGCAGGGCTTTAAGTTCGCACCGGATTTCGATTACGCCCCGGCAAACGCCGACGAAGCAATAGAAAACTATCATTTGGTACTCGATTCTCTCGGCCGGCTCAGCGGCGACTTCATCGCACCGCGCGCCGAGGACAACGACCGCACGGGCTGCACGCTCAACGAGGACGGCTCGGTCAGCTATGCACCCGGCACGGCAGAGTCACTGGACAAGCTCGCAAAAGCCGAAGTTATGGGCTTCACCCTCCCGCACCGTTTCGGCGGGCTAAACTTCCCAAACCTCATCTACTCTGTCGCCATCGAAATCGTCTCCCGCGCCGACGCCTCGTTGATGAACATATTCGGCCTGCAGGGTATCGCTGATACCATCGACTTCTTCGCCTCCGAAGAAATCAAAGCGCGGTACCTGCCCGATTTCGCCCAGGGCAAAGTCACCGGCGCTATGGTGCTTACCGAACCCGACGCCGGCTCGGACCTCCAGGCCGTAAAGCTAAAGGCATTCCAGGGCAAAAACGGCAACTGGCTGCTCCACGGCGTCAAACGATTCATCACCAACGGCTGCGGCGACGTGCTGCTGGTCCTGGCAAGGAGCGAACCGGATATAAGTGACGGCCGGGGACTGTCGCTGTTCGTATGCGAGCGAGGCCCAACCGTTCACATTCGCCGAATCGAGGACAAGCTCGGCATCCACGGCAGCCCCACCTGCGAAATATTCTTCGACAACACCCCCTGCCAGCTCATCGGCGAACGCCAGAGGGGACTCATCACATACGTAATGAGCTTGATGAACGGGGCCAGAATCGGTATCGCCGCTCAGTCTGTCGGTATCGCCGAGGCCGCATACCGCGTCGCCCGCGATTACGCGGCAAGCAGAAAGCAGTTCGCCGTCAAAATCGAAAAGCTCCCCGCCGTCCGAGATATGCTCATCGATATGAAAATCGCCATCGAGGCCGGACGCGCCCTGCTCTACGAGAGTACACGCATAGTCGATTTTGAAATCGGTACGAAAAAACTGCTCGAAACCAATCCGCCCGACGACAAGGCACAGGCCAAACAGCTCAAAAACGACGCCAGAAAATACAAGCGATACGCCTCGATGCTGACGCCTATGAGCAAATACTACTGTTCCGAAATGGCCAACCGCATCGCCTACAATTCAATCCAGGTGCTCGGCGGCTCCGGCTATATGAGGGATTATCCCCTCGAACGCCACGCCCGCGATGCAAGAATCACCACCATTTACGAGGGCACAACTCAGCTTCAAATCGTCGCCGCCGTCAGGGGAGTCTGCAGCGGTACCACTGAAAAATTCCTCACCGAATTAGCCAAAAAAAAACACGGCCCGAAACTCGACGATTTGCTCGAAACTCTCGCCGACGGAAGGAAACAACTCGCCGATGCCGTCGCATTTGTCAAACAGCGCGGCTCTGAATATATGGACCTCTACGGCCGCCCACTCGTCGATATCGCCATCGACCTAATCAACGGCTACCTGTTCTGCGGCCAGGCCTCCACAAAAGTCGATATGCAGATTCCCGTCGATGCCGCCGACGGCCAAAACGCCGGGACGATTGCGATGAAAACCCGAAAGGCAATGCTCGCCGGAAGATTCGTCACAAAGAACGCCCCGAAAATCGCCGCCCTGGCCGAGCTTATCCGCTCCGGTGACGTCTCAACTATGTCCGAATACGAAGCCCTCATCGGCCCGGTACCTACCCAGGACTAACACCGTTACCATGCCGTACAGTTTTTTGTTGCTTTGTCTTTTCTGGTATGCTAACGTCCCATCAAATAGTCCTGTATCATACTACGTTGGGCCGGCAGGGAATGATATGAGCAAGCACGAACCATACAAAGATTTCACAGTGAGGTTGAAACTCTTGGTCAGCAAGCATCCCGACCTGATTATTACTACCTTGAGCAATATCTTCACGATGCGCCTCATCGGCAACAAAACACACGGCGATCTTGCCGAGATTGCGATCGCAGAATTCATCAACCAATATATGTATGATTTTCGCTCTGTGCATGTTGGAAAAGACCTATATCGAGCCAAAACACGTGAGGAAGACATCAATATCATCAATGAGATTACTAAAGTTGAATTTCCAGTTAGTCTCAAGGCGTACGGTCATGGGCCGCTCCAACTCTCGACCGACAAGCCGGGCTTGATGTTTGCTCGCCTTAAGCAAGAAGGCGACGAGATAGCCAACACTG
>CAZPDW010000143.1:0-4620 GCA_964585535.1 uncultured Pirellulales bacterium | reverse complement strand
CGCGCAGCACTTTGAAACCACCTGCCGTTGACCCCACGCAGCCGCCGATTACCATCATAACCAGAAACAACTGCTTCGAGGCCGTGGGGAAAAAGTCCGAACCGATGTCCTTCGTTACGAAGCCCGTAGTCGTAAGCACCGAGACGACCTGGAAGATACTGTAGCGGAAGGCCTGTTCGAGTTTGGCGGCGCTGAGGCCCTGCCGGGAAAAGACCTCGCCCAAAAGCCCGGCCTTTCGCAGGTGGTCGAGCATAATGATAATCACGAACAGCACAATCAGCCGCCACCAGTAGCGAATTTCGATATTGTCCCACAGCGCCCTGACATCGCCGGTCAAAACACGATAGTGGACGAGGAAGTTTATGCCGCCCAACATCATAAAAAAAGTGACTGTGTATTCGATAAGTTTGTAATTGGCCTGGCCGGTAAGGCGGTAGTAACCCATGCTCGCATCGTGCGGCGAAAAGCCGCCTGTCGATAACGTTGTCAGGGCGTGGCAGAGGGAGTCGAAAACGGGCATACCTTCTGCGGTATAGACCCCGGCGGCAAGAAGCGTAAAACCGGCGTATATCAGCCAGAGTATCTTCAGCGTGTGGAACAGCCCCGGCGCCGGTCTGCCGGACGAAATTTTGTGGCTCTCGGCGCCGAACATCTGCGGGGCACTGCTGCCGGCTGATACTACAAGCAGAAAAAAGGACAGTATCCCTATCCCGCCGAGCCACTCCATCAGTGACCGCCAGATGAGTATGCTGCGGGGCATAGCGTCCAGTCCCGAATAAACGGTAATTCCCGTCGTGGTAAAGCCGCTCATCGCCTCGAAGTAGCCGTTGAGATAACCCGAGCCGATACCAATTACAAACGGCACGGCACCAAGCGCCGAGGCGACAATCCAGCCGACGGCGCACATCAGCATTGCCCCGGTCGTATCGAGCATTTCGGATTTGAATATGGCCTTCAGGAACAATGCGCCTGAAAACGAAACAAGCGAGGCAATCAGAAACGCCGTCAGCGTCCTCCAGTCATCGCCGTTCCGCCCCCAGTACAGGCAAACCGCTATAACGGGGACGAGCAGAATCAGTCCCAGAATCGTCAGCAAATCGCCGATGAAGTGAAGAATGGAATTTAAGCGTTGAAATCTGTTTCTCATCTTTGATTCCGATACCCGGCGCAAAACATCATTTATGGTAATGATATCGGACAATCCCCCCGGCCGGCCACACTTTTTCTACTCGGGCGGTTTGCGGTTCTCCCGGCAGAACTTGCCCATCAGCATCATCGCCCTGTTCTGCGCCTCTGCCGAGCCGTCCATCTTCGCGTATGCATCGACTAACTCCAGCAGGCCGGGGTCCGGCTCCACCGTACCGTAGTGGTGAGCGACATTGATTATACCTGTGTCCAGGCCGTACCCTATCGCCTTGGCGAGATATGCCCTGCAGACGCCGATTCGCCGGCCGGGCAGGTCCCGAACCGAATTGCTCACGCCAAGCGAACAGTGCGTGTCCTTCATTTTCGCATCGCTCTTGATTTTCCTTATCGTCTCAAACGCCCGGTACGTATAGCCCGGCATATTCGGATCCATCGGCATATCGATTGCCAATGGAAAGACCGTCGAATCGAAGAATATCTGCTCGGGCCTGAAGCCGTACTTATCAACCGCATTCTCGAATATCGTTTGAGCCAGAGAAAACAGTTCATCCACCGAATGGGAGCCGCCGGGCCCGGTCGGTTTACTCTCGCTCACCAACAGGCCGATAAATGCAAAATCATATTCTTTCTTCAAAGGCAGTATCTTCTCGATGGTATAGTCCTTGACCGAATTGAGCAGCGGCGGGGCAACCTCTCCATCCGTGTCGTACCACTGTTTAAGACCGGCGACAAGCACGTCGTCGTTGCTGCTGTCAATGCAGACCGGCACGCCGGCGCCCCACTTGTGAACCATTTTCACATACTCGCGCATCAAATCGACCGCCGCCTGAGCATCGTCCTCGCCGAACGCATCGAGATTGACCGCAATGTAGTCGGCCCCATTTCGCACCTGCGATTCAATCAGCGCTTTTACGTAATCCAAAGGCCCGCTCTGTTTCGTATAGGCGTCGGTTCCAAGCTCGGCAAGCTGTTTCATTATCCTGCCCGTCTTCGGAATCGATGCGTGAATCGATTCGCCGATGGAAATAATTACGTTCTTCATCGTGTGGTCCTTTGCAAACAGGTAGTTCAGGATTGAAGATGTATTTTCTAATTCGTGTTTTCTCGGCTTGTTTATGATTGTCCGCAGTTTTTCAAGCCCGCCCTTCTCGGCGGCGGCGGCATTGTAAATCAGTTCGCCGATACATACCTTCTCGAGGTTATTGCCGCAGTAGCCCTCTACCGTCGAGTCGCCGCACGGTGCGTTATCCATACCCTTCTCACAGCCGCCGATGGTACACAAGCCGAAGTTCTCAGGCAAATAGCAATCGCCGCATTCTTCACAATCGAACGCAAGATATTTGAACCATTTCTCAGAGGCGTTAAAGAGCTTATAAATACAGCCCGACCCCTTCGGCGTTCCCATCGCCGACATCACCTTGCGAAAACAGCGAAATCCCCGGTAGTCCGGGTCAAGAACCGCCCTGTGAAAAAAGTTGAAGAACCTCTGTCTGAACTTCTTACGTGGTCTGCTCAAAGCAGCTCTCCGGCCCGACTCATCGTAAAGGTAGAAAGCATTCTCAGCCGGGAAGCACAGGTTGTCCCTGAATTGCTCCCAATCGCCGTCAATCTCAGCGGCCCGGGCGAGAATCTTCGTAAACATCTCGAAATCGTACACACCGCCGACATCCACACCCGCCGCCCCCATCGCCTTATACATCGCCACCTGCTGCGCCGCGCGCTCGATATGCTCATCGACACTCTCGGAGCAGACTTTGGTAAAGAGCTTGTCACTTACGAAACAGCCCGGCAGCTTGATATCGTGCATCAATCGCGGCGCCGGCGTAAGCGTGCTCAACAGATATACGTTGCCTATTACGGGTACGGCGATACCGTTTTCATCCATATATCTTATTAGCTCAGCCGATTTTTTCCAGTCCCAGCCGACCTGCGTAATCAAAAACTCCGCCCCGCAGCTTATCTTTTTGGCCATCTTGTAGTATTGCTGCATCTGCGACGGCTCGGTGTACTTGAAAGGCGAAACGGCGGCGCCGGGATAGAACTGGTGAACCCTGTCAAGGGCTTCGGGCCTTGCCTTGATGTATGCCTCGTTGTTCATATCCCCTATCAAATCAAGCAAGCCGATTGAATCCAGCTCGAAGACACCCCTGGCCTTCAATGGCTTATCACCCGTAAGAGCAAGGATACCCTCGATGCCACTCTTGCGATAGCCAACCAGAGAGCTGACTATCCCATCGACGTTGCGGTCCTTGCATGTAACGTGAGGTATGAAATCGAGGTCGCAAAATAGACCTTTCGAGGCCACCCGCCCTAAAATATGCGCCGGCTCCGCGTTGGCCACACCGCCCGGATTCTCCGGCAGCGTTACGCCGGCAAAGTCAAAGCCGGCGGCAATCGCCGAGCTGCCGGCACTTTTGTACGACTCTAAGAATTTCTCTATCGGCCCCAGATTAAAACCCGGCCCGGCCACTAACTCTACTACTACCGTCAAACTCGACTTGTCCGTCAACTTCCGTTTTAACCTGCCGTGCTCCATTTTTGGCCAATCTCCTCACTGCAAACGCCACCTATCATAAGTTTTAGCAGGAACTTGCAACATTTCGGCACAATTTTTACACCGCGGCCTGCAGCCACGCGATGGTACGCTACACCAGCCAACCCAGCTCGCCTTGTGGATAAGCTGTTGATAACATAGCCGACCTTAGTGAATACCGGTTGTGCCATACCGGGGTAACCTGAACGACGATTTAGACAAACCCGTCACAGCCGATGCCCGGGGACCTGACAATAAAATATTAAAGCATATAACCTCTTGGAACGACAGGGCTTACATTTATCAACGGCCTTGGCGCCCGGCGGAACTTGTCCTGGGCGCCAATAAACAAGCGGCGGGAATCGAGCCGCTACTAATTTCGCCGAATTTCTGCAAAACTGTGCATCACAAGTGGATAATTCCCTTTATAGCCGACCTTTACGCTGCCTCTTGGCCTGTGAAATATAAAGGTCCTACCCTGCGAAAGATGCTATTTTTTCTACGAACCTCTGACATGCCGCCCTCGGGTCGTCCGCCTGTGTTACAGCCCGAACGACTGCTATTGTTTTTGCCCCCGCCCTTAACACGTCCTCAACATTGTCAAGTGTAATGCCGCCGATGGCAGCGTGCCCGATACCCGTATCAGCCAGCATCTCGACCGACCGCCGGACATAATCGAGGCCGACCGGTTCGGCGTCCGGCTTTGTAGGCGTCCGGAAAATCGGCCCCAGACCAACGTATGTTACAAGCTCGTCAATTGCCCTGTCTAACTGCTTCGCCGAGTGCGTACTCTTACCCATCACAAACGGCACCGGTTCGAGCTTTCGCGCCTGCTCGACGGGCAAATCGTTCTGTCCCAAATGAACCCCGTCTGCCCCGCTGGCAGCGGCAATATCGACGCGGTCGTTTATGACGCTCACGACACCGGCATCCCTGCAGAG
>CAZPDW010000142.1:0-4623 GCA_964585535.1 uncultured Pirellulales bacterium | reverse complement strand
TCAATAAGGCCGCCGACCACGGCTTCAAGAACGTTGAGAAGTGGTTTGTGGATGTGAGCTTTAAGGGTAAGGCCGATGAGCTGGCGAAGATTGCATCGGACAATAAAGTTAAGATTACCAATACCGTCATCGGTGCTCCGGACGGCTCGATAGGCGGCGGATTAACCGACCCCGCCAATCGCCGGCAGTGGCTGAACAGGGCGAAGATGACAATTGACTTTACAAAGCAGGCCGGGATACCTGCCACTATAGTCTGCACCGGCAACGTTGTGGAAGGAATGAGCGATGAGCAAATGCTGCAATCGGTTATCGACGGACTCAGGCCGACGGTCGAGATGGCTGAGAAGCAGGGCGTAACGCTGCTGCTGGAGCCGTTGAACGACAGGTACGACCATCCCGGATATTTTGTTACGAGCAGTGATATCGGCGCCAATATCTGCCGAAAGATTGGCTCAGAGCGGATGAAGATACTCTTTGACTGCTACCACATGCAGATTATGGAGGGCGATCTTGTCAAACACATAGAAGGTAATATCGATGTGATAGGTCACTTTCATTCGGCGGGTGTACCGGGAAGGCACGAGCTTTACAACGGTGAAACGGACTATCCGTTCGTTCTCAGCCGGATAGAAAAGCTGGGCTATGAAGGCATATTCGGCCTTGAATATGAGCCGAGCATTGACCATACAGAGTCATTACGCAAGACGCTCGAATATCTGAAACACTAAGGTCTGCAAAGGAGGCAACAGTATAGTGAATCTGAAGTCGAGCCGAAGATTAAGGATGTGCAGCCTCGCATTTCTTGCCGTACTTTTGTTTGTTTGCACAGCGGTTGCGGAAGAGCCGCTCTCTCCTGTGGATTGTAACTATGCTCCGCCCGGCGAATATATGAAGGACCATTCATTCATCTATCATGACGGCTGGTATCACCTTTATAACATCAGCGGCACGGCAGGTTACTACCACGGCTATACGGGCAATGAGGAGACTGTCGCGTGGAGCATCAGCAAGGACCTCGTCAACTGGGAATTCAGAGGCCACGTCCTCCACGCATCGCATCGCGAGGGGACATTCGACCGGCACGAGATATGGGCGCCCTTTGTTCTCAAGGCCGACGATGGTTTCTATATGTTCTATTCAGGTATCGTTCATCCGAAAAGGCCGATGGAATATCGCAAGCTGGGCCACAGCCATCCGTGGGTGTTCCAAGGCCACAAAGAAGCTCAGGGCCTGGCATACTCGAAGGACCTTACAGACTGGACCAAGATTGCCGACCCGGTTAAGGGTATCCATGTCCCCGGGCGCGACTCGCATGTCGTCCGCGATGAACAAAACAACCGCTGGCTGCTTTACAGCACAATAGGCACAATGCAGGCCAACGTTTCCGAATCCACAGACCTTATACACTGGAAATCACTCGGTATCTGCGCGGACTTTTCAAAGCCCGACCCGGATTTTGACTACGGTGCTACCTCAAAGGGGATTGGAGGTTACTTCCACAGCGCCGAGAGTCTTACTGTGATGAAGCACCCGCTGAGCGATAAATGGATAATGCTTGGAAACTGGCAGTATATCATCTCCGACGACCCGACCAATTTCAGGAATTCGCCGGTTCGCGTTTATGACACACGGTACAACGGCAAGAGAATCGATATCGGCTTTGCTTGTGAGATGGTCGAACTAAACGGCAAATGGTATCGCTCGGGTACCTTCGGACCGCGTGACTACTGGAAACTCGGCTTCACCGAGGTCGAGTGGGTGCTGGACGGTGCGTTTCGCATCAAAAAACCAAGCGTCCTGGCCGACCGAAACTGATTCGCAAAAATAAAAAGAAGGGTTGGAAAAATGGAAAAGATGACCAGACGAAACCTGATAAAGGCAACAATCGCAGGAAGTGTCGGCTCTGTCGTTTTGCCTCATTTGGCACAAGCCGACCAAAGCAAAGAAGTCAAGCCCCGTTATATTGCCGCCTACGACACAGAGTCACCCGCCTGTCTCGCTGCCTGCCGCAAAATCGTCGCCGTCCACAAACGATTCGAGATGCCGGCAACTTTTTTCATTGTCGGTAGGACCCTCGAGGCAAATCCCAAAGAATACAAACAACTCCTTGACGACCCCCTTTTCGAGATTGCCTCACACAGCTATTCGCATCAAATGCTGCGAGACCATATATTCTGCGGCCCGGCGGTATCGCACGAGAAGAAACAAAAGGAGATATTCAAAGCGAAGGAGGTAATTGAGCAGGTCTTCGAGCGTCCCTGTATCGGGTTTCGGACGCCCTGCGGCTTCGACGATGGCCTGAAAGGCGCCGTCGATGTTCTGAAGTTGTTTCAGGAAGCCGGACACAGATACGTCAGCAGTCTGCTCTGGGGGCCGGACTATTCAATGCCCGCCCTTCTTCGCAGGCCTTTTAATTACGACACAGACGGTTTTTCGGATTTGTGGGAGCTGCCCGGCCACGGCTGGCACGAAAACCTGCTCAAGGACAACAATAACTGGGGACCGAAACGCCTCACGCTCTGGCCATCGCCGATGCCGGAAGCTATCCCCGCCGGCTTCGTCAAAACACCCGAAGATGAGTTTGCCGTCCACCGGGTCTTTCTCGAAAAAGCCGTCGAAAGGGACAAACCGTTCGTCTCACTGATTTGGCATCCCTGGTCGCTGCACTCGTTCGACCCCGAAATGAAAATGCTCGAATTGACATTCACCCACGTTCGCAAACTCGGCCTGAAACCCTGTACATACGCCGACCTTTACAGGCAGGTCTCCGGCGGATGATTGTACTTGATTTTTCGCAGATTTGTGGCGGGTGAGTGCGGATGACGCTGAGCATTTTGGATTATGCCGTTTTCTTTGGTTATATTGCCGCCGTTCTGGCTATTGGCTTCTGGGTGGCCAGGCGGGAAAAGCCAACCGCTGTGGATTATTTCCTCGCCGGCGACAAGCTCCCGTGGTTCGCCATCGGCTTTTCTATGGTTGCATCCAGCATTTCCACCGAGCAGTTCATCGGCGAAGTCGGCTTTGCATATCGTTACGGCTTTGCCGTTTCGAACTGGGAGTGGGGCGTCTTTCCTGCGATGAGCATAATGGCGGCCTTTTTCGCTCCTTTCTACCTGCGCCGTCGCATCGCCACTATGCCGCAGTATCTCGAAAATCGCTTCGGTTCATCGGCCCGTGTTATCTTTGCGCTTATAACCGTCCTGTCCTATGCATTCATTAACCTGGCGGGTGTCCTTTACGCCGGTGGTCTGGCGCTGCATTCGATTTTCGGCGTCAACATCTGGCTGGCCATACTGTTCCTCGCGGTCGCCGCCGGCGCATACACAGTCGCAGGAGGCCTGGCATCCGTCGTCTGGACAGACGTCCTCCAGACAATCCTGCTCCTCGCTGGCGGGCTGCTCGTCTTCTTCCTCGGACTCGACAGAATCGGTGGATGGGAGGCGCTCCGCGGCACAGGCGACAGAGCACATCTGATGCTCCCTGCAAATCATCCCGAGCTGCCATGGACCGGAATGGTCGTCCTTTTCCTGTCCACCAACGTATGGTACTACGCAACCAACCAGTACATCAATCAGCGAGTCCTTGGCGCAAAAGACGACTGGCACGCACGCGCAGGGATTCTGTTTGCCGCCTTTCTCGGAATATTTCTCACCTTTGCCGTCTGTTTCCCCGGCATGATTGCTTACCGGCTGTTCCCCAACCTCGAAAATCCCGACCAGGCATATCCCAAAATTGTGAGCGCCCTGATAGGCCCGCTCGGTTATGGCATCAGAGGGCTGGTTTTCGCCGGCCTGGCCGGGGCCATTATGTCCACTATAGAGTCACTGACAAATTCCTGCTCCACAGTCCTGACAATAGACTTCTACAAGAGGTTCTGGAACAAACAGGCATCCGAGCCCGATATGATTCGCTTCGGCCGAGTCGCAGCCACCGTCATATTGACAATCGGGGTCCTCTGGGCCCCCGTCGTCGCTCAATGGGAGTCCATCTTCGGCTACTTCCAGCAGTGCTGGTTCTTCATGGCGGTTCCGGTCGTCGTGGTCTTTATTTCCGCTTTGTTCTGGAAGAGGTCCAACAATTTCTCTGCAAGCGCAACACTGCTCTTGTGCTTGCCGATGACCCTGCTGCCCTTTGTCTTCAGAATCCTCAAAATCGATGTCAACGACTTCAATATGGCAGGGATACTCCTCGTCCCTGTAGCCATATTTCATATTATTATGAGTTATCTCAGGCCGGCCCCAGACCCTCAGGAAATCGACAAGTGGATTTGGAAGCCCTCAATGCTCCGACCGTTGACAAATACAAAAACAGACCGTTATCCCTGGTACAAAAGACTTATACTCTGGTGGATAATCCTGCTTGCTGTATATGTCACCCTGTATGTGGTGTTCTGGTAGTACGGGTACATTTATTCTTAGTCTGAGTTACTGCGAGGATAAGAAATGAACAGAAGAAAGTTCCTTTTTAAGGCATCGTTGGCCGCGGCTGGAGTAAGTCTATCAGCAAATGGTTGCGACGACCCTTTGGGGGTACCAAAAGAAAATGATGTGGCGCCTATGTCCGACGCACTCTCAAAACGGACTGTCCATACGCTTTCTGATAATTGGCAGTTCCAAATGGACG
>CAZPDW010000141.1:0-4625 GCA_964585535.1 uncultured Pirellulales bacterium | reverse complement strand
GCTTTCGGTCGCCCACCACGACTGGAAACTCATTGTCGAACGTTATCTCAATGTCCTCGCCAGGCGACACATCCCTAATAACGTCCTTAACCAGCCTGCCCAAATCCACATCCCCTTCCGCGGGTTCCACCGAGGAAATGTCGGTATAGTACATCACCGCATCCAGAAGATTACTCATCCGCCGGGCACGTCCGGCAAGCAGTTCGGCAATCTCTCTGCCGTGCCCATCCGACTTCTTCGCGTAGTCTTCGGCAATCCAGTCCGACAGCGTCCCAATCGCCCGCAGCGGGCTCTTCAAATCATGCGCCAATATGCGGGCAAACTCCCGAAGCTCCCTGTTCGATTGGGTCAGCTGGCTGACCGTCTCGGCCAGTGCGTCCTCGGTCTTTCTCCGCACCATCACCTCCTCGCTCAGCTCAGCGGTACGCTGCTCGACCCTCTTTTCGAGCTCGACGTTGGCATTTACCTGTGTGGCATCACGCTGCTGAATCTGCTCCAGCATCTCATTGAACGCATCTATGAGCACGCCCACCTCATCTGCGCTGTGCTTTTCGGCCCGAACGGAGTATTGTTTCTTTTCCGAAACCGCCCGCGCCACCGAAGCCAATTTCAGTATCGGCTCCGATATAATGCGCTGAAGACCCGAAGAAATGATATACGCTACGCCGGCCACGGCCAGCAGAACAATAAATATAGTAAAGCCGTTCTGCTTCACCATCGCACGCAGCGGCTCAAGGTCGGACCTCAGGCAGACCATCCCTGTTTTCTTACCCCCCACTATAATCGGTTCGAAGACCGTCAAAAAGTTGCCGTCGAAACTGTAACCGCGTCTGCGAGCCGTGGAAATCCGGACTTCATTCGCGTCAATGCCCGCACGGTAGTAGCTTGCGAAGGGCCTGCCGTCCGCGCCATAGACACAGCCGAAAACAATGGACGGCTCGGCCGAAAGGGCCTGGAGTGTTTGCCGCGCGCCCTCTGCGTCATCAAACGCAAGTGCAGCCGTGCAGTTGGCCGCCGTCATCTGCGCCTGCGTCGAAATACCCCTCACAATGTTCTGTCTTACATTATACCAGTCCCAGACGATAAACGCCGCACCGGCCAGAACCAGCGATGCAATGCACGCAGCCATTATGATGGATATGAGCTTACATCGTATTGTCATATCGCGTATAAAAATCATCGATTCTGCCGCTCTGTCTCTCTTGGCTTGCCCGCAACTCCTGATTGACTATGTTAAAAATTCGACGAGCTCTGCACCGGCAGCGCACAGATTGCATCTCAACAATCCGTAATCCTTTTCGGCGTTTTCACGCCCTGACTGGGCAAATAAATGATGACAACAAGCCGGAAAACTGGTAATAAACCCTTGTCAAAAGGACTCAAAATGGACCAAAAGGATTTCCACGATTTTCTCAGCGGCGCCAAAAACGGGCCGATTGCAATACTGGTATTCCAGCTTTTACAGTTCGCCTCCCGCTTGTACCGGCTCGTTATAGCTCTGCGCAATTTCTGCTACCGCAACCGCCTGTTCAGGACATACCGCATAACCCCCGCCGGCAACCGCACGTCCGATAAACTACAAGCCCGCGTCCCCGTAATAAGTGTGGGAAATTTAACCACGGGCGGTACAGGCAAAACGCCCTTGGTCATCTGGCTGGCCAGCTACCTGAAACAGAAAAAGGTCAAATGCGCAATCCTGACCCGCGGCTACAAAACAGCGAAGGGCAAACTGTCCGATGAGCCGGCGATTCTCGCCAGGAACTGCCCCGAAGCGGCGGTAATCGTCAACCCCAACCGCATCGCAGGGGCGATAAAAGCGGTACGGTCGTTTGACGCCGAAACGCTCATTATGGACGACGGATTTCAACACCGCCGATTAGCAAGAGACCTCGACATAGTAACAATCGACGCAGCCCGGCCGTTCGGCTACGGCCGGCTCCTGCCGGCGGGCCTGCTCAGGGAACCGGCTGCCGAACTCAAAAGAGCAGACGCCGTCGTCATCACAAAATGCGACCAGATACCTCGATACAAGCTGAGCCGGCTCAAAGAAAAACTACGCCGGTACAACGGCGACATCCCAATCGCCGAAACCGTCCACGAACCGGTTTGCGCAAAGACCATCGGGGCAAAAAAAATAATGCTCGCCCAATTGCGGGCCAAAAATATCTTCGCCTTTTGCGGCATCGCAAATCCCAGCGCCTTCATCAGCACAATCAAACGGCTCGGCTTCAACCTCGCCGGCTCGGAAATCTTCGACGACCACCACAGCTACACCCGGGACGATATCACAGAAATCTTCACACAGGCGGCGCTCGTGAACGCCGACTTGATACTCACAACCGAAAAAGACTGGAGCAAAACCGCTCTGCCGGCATCCGCCGGAAACGATATCGCCTTTGCTTATCTGGCAATCGAACTAAAGTTCGTCGGCGAACAAGAGCAAATAATACGGTTGATTGAAAACGCCCTGGCCGGTAAAATTCAGAGAAACTTCGAGTCCTGAAAAAATAGGAGACCCGGATGTACGAGAAGCTGCTCAAGGCGGTTACCAATCTCGGGTCGCCGAAGGTTTTATTGGCCGGCGACTTTATGCTCGATGTCTATGTGTACGGAGACGCAGACAGAATAAGCCCCGAAGCGCCCGTGCCGGTCCTCAAAGTCGTCAAAACAGATGCAAGCTGCGGCGGCGCCGGAAGGGTCGCCGTTAATCTCGCAGCGCTGCGGGCTGAGCCGATATGCGTCGGCGTTATCGGCAAAGACCCAAACGCCAACAAGGTAAGAGATGAGCTGCTTCAAATCCACGCCGACGTCGCCGGCCTGCTCGCCGCCGACGACGGCAGACCCACCATAACAAAAACGCGGCTCATTGGAAGGGCTCAGCACCGGCATCAGCAGCAGTTGTTCAGAATGGACGAAGAATCCACAGGGCCGCTGTCCGGCGAGCAATCCGGGCACATTCTGCAAATCTACACCGATAAGCTCAGCCGGGCCGACATAGTTTGCCTGCAGGATTACAACAAGGGTCTTCTGACTCCGGCGCTCTGCCGACAGATGCTCCAGGCCGCACGCAGCGCCGGCAAAAAGGTCATAGTTGACCCCTCGCCGGCCGCCGACTACTCGATATACACCGGCGCAACCGTGATTACCCCCAACCGACAGGAGGCGTCACTAGCCGTCGGCTTCGAGATAGAAACCGTCGAGCAGGCCGCAGCAGCAGCCGCCGAGCTCCTCGAAAAATTAAAGCTCGAAGCAGTCGTGATTACCCTCGACAGAGAAGGAGCGTACCTCAAAACCCCAGACCTCGACGAGATGCTGCCCACAAGGCCGCGAAACGTCTATGACGTCACCGGCGCCGGCGATACCGTCCTGGCGACAATTGCCGTCGCCCTCGCAGCCGGCTGCGATTACAGCACCGCCGTCCGGCTCGCAAACATTACCGCGGGCTTACAGGTCGAAAAATTCGGGGCCGCAACGGTTACTATCGAGGAAATCATAAACGAGCTAATCACCCTGAAGCCGGGCGCCGGCGGCAAGCTCCGCCCGCTTGACTTACTGGCTGTCGAGCTTGACCGGCTCAGAAAACAAAACCGCACTATAGTATGGACGAACGGCTGTTTCGACGTAATCCACACCGGACACATCGAGTTCCTCAAGTTCTGCAGGCGGCAGGGCGACATCGTCGTCGTCGGGCTGAACAGCGACAAATCCGTCAGGGCCATAAAGGGACCCGACCGGCCGATACACAACCAGTTCGACAGAATGACCGTCCTGGCCGCTCTCGAAACCGTTGACTACATAACCATCTTCGACGAGCCCGACCCGCTCAAACCAATCAAAAAGGTCAGGCCGGATGTCATGGTAAAGGGACAGGACTGGGCGAAAAAGAACATAGTCGGACGGCAGTTCGTCGAATCATACGGCGGCAAGCTAATCCTGGCGCCGCTGGTTGAAGGCAAAAGCACCACTTCCATAATCGAGAAAATAAAGTCCCTTGTAACCGGGGCGAAAAAGACAAAATCGCCGACCGGAGAATCGCAATGAACAAAGACACGGAAAATCTAATCAACCGCCTCATAGACACGCACATCGAAATGGTCGCCGCTCTGCGGGCCGGTTTGGTTCAGACAATCCTCGCCGCCGCCGACGCCATTGTCGAATCGCTCAGGCGAAACGGAACCGTCTATATCTGCGGCAACGGCGGCTCGGCTGCCGACGCCCAGCACATCGCCGGCGAGCTAATCGGAAAATTCGAGGCCTCCCGAAAAGCGCTCCCTGCCGTGGCTCTTACAACCGACACCTCCGTCATAACCTCCATTGCCAACGACCTAAGCTACCAGGCCGTCTTTGCCAGGCAGGTCGAGGCCCTCGTGAACAAGGACGATATCCTCTGGGCCATCTCGACCAGCGGTACCTCGCCGAACGTACTCGCCGCCGCCGAGCTTGCAAAGCAAAAGGACGCCCACATACTCGCATTCACCGGCTTAAAAGACAGCCCGCTCGAAAAAATCGCCGATGTATGCCTCTGCACACTCAGCCGGTCAACCGCACGAAGCCAGGAAATCCACCAGCTCGCTTACCACATAATCTGTAAGCTTGTGGAACAAAGCTTTTGCGAAGAATTAAAG
>CAZPDW010000140.1:0-4646 GCA_964585535.1 uncultured Pirellulales bacterium | reverse complement strand
CACTGCCCCCATTCACCTTACATAATAATCCCTTCACCATATCTCATACATATTTAGCGGCCTCCCCAGCCAAAAAATCCGTGCCAACTTGTCCCAGGATTGTCAGGGATCAGTCCTAAATCCGTAACCCCAAAAAGAAAAATCCGTGATAATCCCCCGCAAGGGGTCCTGCGGACGTGCCCATCCGTGGTCAAAATCTTTGTGAAAATTCGTGGCTCCAACCTCTGTGCCCGGAGCTTGCCCCCAAGAGGTTTACCCCCCAAGGGGTGACTACAACATTCTCAGCCGTTTTCTTTATTTGCAGCGCCCTTTTTGCCTTACATAATAATCACTTCACTATATCTCATACATATTTGGCGTCCTCCCCAACCAAAAAATCTTCAATCTTCAATATGCAATCCCATTACCACCTGCCTCACCTGTTTTTCTCCCTGCAATCTTTGCCCCATCCACAAAACGCACCCCGCAGGGGGGTGTCAAAATGCCGTTCGATTAACCGAACAAAATACGAAATACGGCTTCCTCGCCGACTGCGCAAAGACCTTATCACAAAACCACCAAAAGATTTTCTTGCCTCTTCCAACGGGATTGCTATATTCCTATACGGCCTCGTCAAGGAGTGAAGCCGTGGGGGCAACACTCGATTAGGAAAGACGTTTTGGAACGAATGAGATTCAGCAAGCTCATCATTGCCGCAATTCTTACACTTATCAACCTGCCTTTCTTCGCAGGATGTGCCGGGCCGAGAGGTGATCTGGCTACTTTCAACCACCATTTCGCCGCCGCTGATTGCATCACTTCCGCCGACTTCGCCCAGGCCAAAATAAAAAAAAGCGACAAGCCGGCCGGCGAAGACCTGCTCTGGACACTACAGTACGCCTCTGCAGAGAGAATGTGTGGAAATTATCCCGCCAGCACCGACTCCTTTGACAAATCAGAGAATATGCTAAAGTACTACGACGAACAGTCCAAACTCGGTGATGTCATCGGCTCGACAATCGTAAACGAAAACGTCGTCCCCTATAAAGGTGAAGAGTACGATGGGGTTATGGTCAACACTTACAAAGCTCTGAATTTCATCGCCGAACGAAAATTCGACCTCGCAAGAATCGAATTCAATCGCGCACTCGACAGACAAAGAAGAGCAAAAGAAAACTTCAACGCCCAAATCAGAAAACTCGAACAAAACATCCAAAAGCAAAACACTAAAAATAAAAAATTCGATGTCAAAGCCACCATCGACGACCCCAACACCTACGCATTGCTCGAGCAAAAATACCCGTCTCTCTCTCAGTTCAAGGCATATCCCGATTTCGTCAACCCCTTCGCCACCTACATGGCCGGGCTGTTCTTCACCCTCGTCGGCGACTACGACAAGGCCGAATACCTACTCAAAGAATCATACGGCATGGTCCCCGAAAATACCTGCATCGCCGAAGACCTCCTTGCAACCGACCAGGCCCTGTCCGCTGGCAGGCCCATCGAAAATATGGTCTGGGTCATCTTTGAAAACGGCCTCGGACCAGTCAAAGAGGAATTCCGTATCGACCTGCCGTTGTTCCTCGTAACAGGCAAAGTTCGCTATGTAGGCCTCGCACTGCCAAAACTTACATTCAGAGACCACGCCTATCCATACCTTACCGTCCGGACCGAAAACGCCACCTCCAGGACAAAACTGCTCGCCGATATGGATAGGGTCGTACAGACCGAATTCAGCAAGGATTTCAAGGCCATCTTCACAAGAACACTCATTTCCGCTACCGCAAAGGCCGCCGCTCAGTATGCACTCGAAGACCAGGATACCTCCTGGGCCGCTGTTGCCATGGCATTCTACAGCTTCGCCACCACCGCCGCTGACCTTAGAATCTGGACCGCTCTGCCAAAGAATTTTCAACTCGCACGCTGTCAAATGCCGAATAATCATAAGTTGACTATTATTCCACCGGGCGGAATCCCGTTCGATATCGGTATTCCGCAGTGTACGAACGCTGTCGTCTATGTTAAAATAGTCCGGCCCGGGACTAACCCGGCGTTCGATGTCATGATTTTTTAGCGTTGACATTATCTTTGAAAAATGGAGGTTACACATGAAGATAACTCTAAACATACTGTTGGGCGTCGTGACGCTCTGTGCATCAAGCTGTTATCAGCCGCACGACGAAAGAGTAAATCTCCAGCAGGGTCTCAGAAGCGACTCACTCGGCAGCAACATCATCGTCAGACCCGTCGGACAGGTATGGAGCGCCCTTATCGGTGAAGGCATCGAGGTAAAACGCATCACATCCTGGACAAACAAAGACGGATTTATGGAACTCGAAGTCAGGGGCTACAACAAATCACACGACACAAAAAGGTTCCAGTACAGGGTCGAATGGCTCGACGGCAGCGGCGGCGTCATCGGCTCAAAAGCCACCGCCTGGCTCCAGAATTCCGCCATGGGAAAGTCCCCGTGGACAATACACGCCGTAGCTCCCGGAAAAAACGCTGCCGATTTCAAAATCAACACGCGAAAAATTAAAAACTAATTAGGAGTATCTGTTATGAGACACTTGTTATCTCTCTTCGTCTGTACACTTGTCCTCGCCGGCTGCACCCCGGAAACCAGGAACATCGATACCATCAACGACCCGGGCAAACCCGTCATGGGCCTCGACTACAGGGACTTCGACCAGGCTGCAAGCCGAATGATACAGTCTCTGCTCGGCTCCGGCACACTCACAAAACAGGGCGGCGGAAGATACGTCGTCGCTACCGGACGAGTCATCAACGACACTATGCAGAGAATCGACACCGCCCAGCTTATGGCAAAAATCGAGCAGGACCTCATGAACTCCGGCAAGGTCGTTATGACCTCCGCCGTCGGCGGCCAGACCGCTACCAGCGATAGCCTCATTTACGATGTAAGGGACATAAGAGACTCCGACCATGCCGACGAATTCAACGCCGACACCCTCCAGGCAAAAGGACAGCTCATCGCGCCAGAACTCAGCATCTCCGGAAAAATCATCCAGAGAAACATCCGATACGACAACAACCGCCAGCAGGTCGAGTACTACTTCCAGCTACAGCTCACCGACCTGACCACCGGACTTAGATTCTGGCAGAATGAAACCGTTATCGGAAAACGAGGCAGCAATAAATCCGTCTCATGGTGATGCCCGGACAACCGTCCGTCGCCACCTGTATATGAAAGTGGGGTTCTAAAATGAAACGCCTTCTAATCCTCTTAATCGTTCTCGCTTGCGCCTCCATCCCGGCGCTCGCCGAAGAAAAACCTGACACCATCCTCTCCACGGTCAAAGGCCGCGGCCAAAACAGAGACGAAGCAATCAAAAAAGCCCTCTACCAGGCCGTCAGTCAGACCCGGGGTGTCCGCATCGACTCCGGCGACTACTCCCTCGGATTCCAGACCGCCTCCGCAGGAGTCGATACTCAGGACTCGAAAAGAACCATCGACTTCGACGCCGTCTCCGTACAAACAGGTGGAACCGTCTTCACAACCCAAATCGAAGGTCTCGTAAAAACCTACGAGGTCATCGACGAAAAGAAACTCGACGACGGTACCTACGAAGTCACACTAAAATGCTGGGTCTATGACCATCTCCCCGTTGACCTCACCACCCGCCGCCGACTCGCAATTATGCCCATCAAAACACTCGCCGCATCCTACTCCTTCGGCCCGCTCACAATCCCCGCAGAGCAACTCTCCCGGATGCTCACACAAAAACTCTCCGCCGCACTCACACAGACAAACAAATTCGCCGTACTCGACAGGGAGTACATCGCCGAATACCTCCGCGAAAAAAAAATCCTCGCCTTCGACTCAACCTCACTCGAAGAACAAGCTCGCATCGGAGAAGTCCTCGGCGCCGATTACATGTTTGTCGGAACCGTCTCCGACGCCCGGCTCCAGATAAAAGACCGCTCCACTTCCGCCATCGTCCATACGCTCAGAGAATACGAAGCCGATTTCCGTTTCGACTATCGGCTGATTGTCGCCCCTTCAAGGCAGGTACGCCTCTCCGATTCCGTCACTATCGAAATGGAGACAGACGAAATTAAAAAACTCGTCGCAGACTGGGAACCCTCCGACCTCGACTACACCGAGCTTGCCGACAACCTCATCACGCTCGTCGCCAACAAAACCGCCGAAACCATCATCGACAGAATCTATCCCGCACGCATCGCCGCAGTCTCCGCCGACGGTAAAATCATCATCAACCAGGGCGGAACCAGAATCGCAATCGGCTCAATACTCAATGTCTATACCCCCGGCACCAATATCACCGACCCCGACACAAACGAATCCCTCGGCACCGCCGAAATCCTCATCGCAACAGTCAAAATTGAACAGGTTGCCCCAAATATCTCGTATGCCACCGTCGTCTCAGGCGACCCTGTGAAAATCACCAAAGGACTCGTCTGCCGACCAAAACCGCTCGCACAACCTACCCAAACCGGCTTCAAAAGCCGGATTCAAAGAACCCCCCAGGGTGGCGTAAAAATGCCCTTCGATTAACCCAACAAAATGCGAAATACGGCTTCCTCGCCAACCTCACCCCAAACCCGCCTCGCCATATTATCCGATGCCGTATGGTCCCCGCTCTTCTCCATAAACGCCGTATAAAGTCTATCCCGCATTCCCC
>CAZPDW010000139.1:0-4785 GCA_964585535.1 uncultured Pirellulales bacterium | reverse complement strand
GGCGGGCCTTTTCTTTTTGGGCGTAAAGGCCGATGACGATTGCAGCCGGCTGGATTTCCCGGACGTTGCGAAGAACTTCTTGATTCTGCTTGCGTAATACGTTAAAATAGGTAAAAATGAGGGGAGCGCAAGGTGGAAAGATGTCTGAAAAAAAGAAACAGCCCGATGCCGGGGCCGGACCTGGAAAGGTTAAGGTGCTTCGTGCACGTGATATAATCCCCGGCAATGCCGCACCGGCTAAGGCCGTAACGACCGACGAGCACAATCAAAGCCGGATACCGAGCTTTGATTTGGCTGAGCGCATTATGACCGAGCAGCGAAAGGCAACGGCAACCAGGAGAAAAGCGCCCGGCAGAAACGAACCGGCGCCGCCGGAGCGGACAAAATTGCCGTCAACGTCACCGAAAAGGGGCTCGATGCCAATCGGTTCGGAACCCGACGACGTGATAGCGGAAATTGTAAAGAGGGATATTGAACGGCTTTGCCGCGGGCAATAACCGGCTCGAGCGTTGTAACTGTTGGTCTGTTGATTGGTGTGAAACGATATGTGTAATCTTGCGACAGGCAGTATCTTATTGAACGCCGAAATCCTTAAAAACCAGTGGGTGATAATAGGCGCTATCGGGGCGCTGGCTCTGATAGTGCTGCTGGTAGTGCTTTTTGTGCTTTTCAGAAGCCCCAGGGCCGGGAAAGCTGCGGTTATCAACCTAACCGGCGAAGGCACGCCTGAAACATGGTCACAAGACATCTACGCAGCCCTGACCGAGCGAATAAGAAAGCTAAGCAGGAAACGCAGGAGCATTTTGTTTGCATCTGCCGAGCCGGAGCATCTGCCGGCCGCGATACCTGCGGCGGTTGCCGGGATACTGGCAAAGGCAGGGAAAAAGTGTCTTCTGGTTGACCTTGATTTGGTGAACGATTCGGCGGCAAAGACATTCCACATCGGCGCCGGCCAGGCCGAGCTTCCCGGTAAAGTGGTTAGTACCCGAATTGAAAACCTCAGCGTCTGGCCTGCTCACAACTTCATACGGCTTAACCAGATGAACGTCCGCGAGATAGTCGAAAAGGCCCAGGATAAGTTTGACATCATACTTCTCAATGCCCCTGCTCTTCTAAACAGCCCCGACAGCAGGCATATCCTCTCGGCGGCCACCTGTGCATTCATCTGCACTAAGGGCCAGGCGAAGTCAACGGCACTCGTCGAGTTGATAAATGAGTCGGACTGCAAGTTAATCGGCGACATCCGGATTCCCTGAAAAGCCCAAAAGCGCCTTTTTCGCCTCGGCCGGGGCCATTATCCAAACAGCAGAGATACCTGTTTTCTTTCGATGAACCCATTTTTTGTATTTCTCGTGTCGCTCGAACGAAAGAAAATGTAACAGCCGGTTTGTGATATGTGAGCCGTTTATGTTCAGCGATAGCTTTGTCCATTCGATACTTGAGGCCTTGCGCGATTATCTTGAAATACCCCCCGCCTTCGCCGGCGGTTTTTCGCTGTACGATTCAACGAGGAAAAACTTTTACCTGCGTAGATTCGGCGGCAGCAGCGGCATAAGAAAAAACTTTGGCAAATATTGCAAAAATTTTTGATTTTGCCCTTTACAGTTTATCAAAATTTGGTAGTTTTGCCGATAGAGTTTTTTGCGGGTTTACTCAACATCTGGTGTTATTCCCGCCTGTAATTACTATATATTGTGGTGGTATCTTTTCGCATGGAGGCGCGTAAATGTCTGAAAAATTCACCCCCGATAATCCTTTCAAAGCAGCGCAAAACGCCAGCGATAGGCCCGCAGCCGGCTCTGATTCAGCGGGTTTGCGAATCGAACATTTTTTCTCAACGCCGGCCGTTCATCCGTTCGACCAGCTCCAGTGGCAGAAACGACCCGCACAGATTACCAGCGATACCGGCGAGGTGATCTTCGAGCAGGACGATATCGAAGTGCCGAATTCCTGGAGTCAGTTGGCTGCAAAGGTTGTTGCAAGCAAATACTTCTACGGGGATGTCGAAACCGGCCGGCGTGAAAATTCCCTCAGGCAGCTTGTTCATCGTGTCTGCCGAACAATCGCCGACCGCGGCAAAAAGGACGGCTACTTCGCAACAGATGAAGACGCCGAGACATTCTATAACGAGCTGACCTGGCTTTGCGTGAATCAATACGGTGCGTTTAATTCGCCTGCGTGGTTCAATGTGGGGCTGTATGACATTTACGGAATCAGGGGCGGCAGGCACAACTACCACTGGGACGCCGACAATGCCCGGGCCGTCGAGTGCGAGGGCAGTTACGAATATCCACAGGCCTCCGCCTGTTTTATCCAGTCCGTCAAGGATTCGATGGAGGATATAATGCGCCTTGCAACCAGCGAGGCGATGCTCTTCAAACACGGCTCAGGCACCGGCACCGACCTTTCCACGCTTCGCAGCAGCAAAGAAAAACTTGCCGGCGGCGGCAGACCCTCGGGGCCTTTGAGCTTTATGAGGGTCTATGACCAGATTGCCGCGGTAATAAAATCGGGCGGAAAGACCCGGCGGGCGGCCAAAATGCAGTCGCTTAAGGTCACGCATCCTGATATCAAAGAGTTTATCACCTGCAAAACCGAAGAAGAAAAAAAGGCCTGGGCGCTTATCGAGGCCGGTTACAGCGGCGACTATAACAACCAGGCATACAGCAGCGTGATGTTCCAGAACTCCAATCTGTCGGTCCGCGTTACCGACGAGTTTATGCAGGCCGTTGAAAAGGACGATACCTGGAGCACTTATGCCGTAACAACAGGAGAAAAGCTCGGAGAACACTCGGCCCGTGAGCTTATGGACCTGATTGCCGAGGGCACGAGGGTCTGCGGAGACCCCGGCCTGCAGTACGACAGCACAATCAACCGCTGGCACACCTGCCCGAATTCAGGGCCTATCAACGCCTCGAACCCCTGTAGTGAGTATATGTTCATCGATGATTCGGCCTGCAACCTGGCCTCGCTGAACCTGATGAAGTTCCGCAAAGAAGACGGCGCTTTCGATGTCGCCGGATTCAAAAAGGCCATTCGCCTCCTCATTATCGCCCAGGAAATTTTAGTCGATAACGGCAGCTATCCCGACAAATCCATCGCGGTGAACAGCCATATTTTCCGGCCTCTGGGCCTGGGCTATGCCAATCTGGGCTCGCTGATTATGAGCTTGGCTCTGCCGTACGATTCGGACCAGGCCAGGGCCTTGGCGGCGGCGATTAGCGCCATACTTACCGGCACGGCCTATGCCGTCAGCGCGGAAATCGCCTCGCTAAAGGGGCCCTTCGAGGAGTTCGCCAAAAACTCAGAGCCAATGCTCAAGGTTATCAATATGCACCGTCAGCACGCCTACGATATTCCCGAGTCGCACTGCCCGGACTACCTGCGCAATGCCGCCAAGGACGCCTGGAACGAGGCATTTGACGCCGGCTCGAAAAAGGGCTTTCGCAATGCACAGGCGACGGTGCTCGCCCCGACCGGGACCATCGGCTTTATGATGGACTGCGGCACGACCGGCATCGAGCCGGATATTGCGCTGGTTAAGTACAAACTGCTCTCCGGCGGCGGAATGCTCAAATTAGTCAACAACACCATACCTATGGCGCTCGAACGCCTGGGATACAGTGCGGACGAAATCAGGGAAATATCGGGCCACATCGATGAAAAAGAGACAATCGAAGGTGCCCCGGGATTTAATCCCGACCACCTGGCGGTTTTCGATTGTGCCTTCAAACCAAAAAATGGCAAGCGGCATATTCATTATATGGCGCACCTGAAGATGATGGCTGCGGTTCAGCCGTTTATCTCCGGTGCCATCAGCAAGACAATCAATATGCCCAGAGAAGCGACAGCCGAGGAAATCTCGGCCGCTTATATACAGGGCTGGAAAATGGGCTTAAAGGCGGTCGCTATCTACAGGGATGGCTCGAAACGGCTTCAGCCGGTCTCTACCGACAAACACAAAAAGACCTCCGCCAGGGTATCGGCCGAGACACCGCCGCCGGCCAAACCATTCAGACGCCGCCTGCCTGATACCCGCAGAAGCATAACGCACAAGTTCTCGGTAACGGGACACGAGGGATACCTCACGGTCGGGCTGTATGAGGACGGCCAGCCCGGCGAAGTCTTTATCACTATGGCAAAGGAGGGCAGCACCGTCGGCGGCCTGATGGACGTCATCGGTACCTGCACCTCGATGGCCCTGCAGTACGGTGTGCCGCTGGTTACCCTGGTCGATAAATTCCGTCACGCGCACTTCGAGCCGTCAGGAATGACCTCGAACAGGGACATCCCGTTTGCAAAAAGCGTTATCGACTATATCTTCTGCTGGCTGGGCTGTCAGTTCCTCCCGGGCTACGCCGAGGCAAATACCCCCAACAGGGCCGCAGCCCCTGTCGAAAACAAGAACGTCACCACCGCTAAGCAGGTGGTCGAAAAAACCAGGGACCTGGCCGACAAAATTGCCGAGGTACGGGCCGGGACGAAGGGCAAATCGAAACAGAAAAATCAAATTGAGGATGCTTCCTCTGTCGGGGATACCGCTAAGCGTATTTCTCTTGCCGCGAAAAGCCGCCTCGCCGGATTTGCAAATCGTATTGAAACTTTAGTGGGTGTGGGCACCTCGGATGAGACCGATGGGACCAGGGCGGAGTTTATGAAGCGCTTTAACGCCCAGTTCGAGCATTTCCAGGACGATGCACCCGCCTGCGACGTCTGCGGCGCCATAACCGTTCGCAACGGTACCTGCTACAAATGCTACAACTGCGGCAACTCAATGGGCTGCTC
>CAZPDW010000138.1:0-4832 GCA_964585535.1 uncultured Pirellulales bacterium | reverse complement strand
CGGGTAAATTCCTCATCCAGCACACTTATGAGCGGGCCGTCCTCGCAAAACTACCGCAAAGGGTTATCATCGCCGCCGACGATGAGAGAATCGCCGACGCCTGCGCATCCTTTGGCGCCGAATGCGTAATGACCGGCCCCGATCGCAAAAGCGGCACCGACCGAATCGCCCAGGCGGCAGGGGGGTTGGATGCCGATATCATCGTCAACCTCCAGGCGGATGAGCCGGAAATCGACCCGGAGAATATCGATACGCTCACCCAACTGCTGGTTGATAACCCCGATGCCCCGATGGGGACATTAGTGGCGGATTTTGAGAACGCACAGCAGGTAATTGATTCGAATATCGTTAAGGTTATAGTGGATGTTAACGGCAAAGCGATATACTTTTCGCGGTCGCCGATTCCGTATGACAGAGACAAGGCGGGGGTTGGCGATATCGGGCATTATCTGCGTCACCTCGGCATCTATGCCTACCGCAGAGATTTCCTGCTCGAACTCACGTCCCTGCCGCAGACACCGCTGGAAAAAATCGAACGGCTCGAACAACTCCGCGCCGTCGAGCACGGCTTCGATATACTCGTCGCAAAGGTAAAACACACCGCCGACGGCATCGACACACCCGCCCAGTACGCCGAATTCGTAAAAAGATATAAGAACAGATAGCCACAAAAGAAGGAACGAAAATGGTAAAAGACAAGGACTTGTTGGCATCGGTCAGCGACGTATCGACCGACAGTGAATTCTTCTCGCCCGTACCCGCCGGCTACAAGGCGGGCAAGACAAAGTACGTCTTTGTGATGGGTACGGTGATGAGCGGTCTGGGAAAAGGTATCTTTTCCTCGTGCCTGGCCAAGCTGATGAAGGATAAGGCACTCAAAGTCGCGCCTATAAAGCTCGAGGGCTACCTCAACATCGATTCGGGCACGCTCAATCCCTTCCGCCACGGCGAGGTATTCGTCCTCGACGACGGTATGGAATGCGATATGGACCTGGGCACTTACGAAAGAATGCTCGACCAGGACCTCTCGAAGGTGAACTTCTGCACCTCGGGGCAAATCTTCAGCTCCGTCCTGCACAAAGAGCGGCACGGCGACTACCTCGGGCGCGACGTCCAGATGATTCCGCACGTTACCGGAGAGGTAAAGCTGCGTCTGCGACAACTCGCTCTGCAGACCGGCGCCGACATCGTCTTCGTCGAAATCGGCGGCACCGTCGGCGACCTCGAAAACGCCTACTTCATCGAGGCGGCCAGAGAGCTTGCATACGAAGAAGGCCCACACAGCTCCTGCTTCGTCGCCCTTACCTACATCCTCGAACCGAAAACTTTAGGCGAGCAGAAATCAAAGGCCGCCCAGCTCGGTATCAAACAGCTTATGCAATTAGGCGTCCAGCCGGACATCGTCGCCTGCAGGGCCAGCAACCCCGTCACCGACACTATCCGACAGAAAATCAGCGTCTATAGCAACGTCCCCTTTGAACGTGTCATGTCTTTGCCCGACTCGGCAAGCATCTACACCATACCGGCAATGCTAAGGGACAAAGGCCTCGACTTCGAGGTCGCTCGTCTGCTGAAAATCGAAGACCGAATCAGTCTCCGCCACGAAAGAAAGGCCTGGGCCAAATGGTCCGATTTCACCGATAAAATCGAAGCACCCAGGCGCGATGTCACCATTGGCATCACCGGCAAGTACACCTCCGTCCGCGACAGCTACGCCTCCATAATCAACGCCCTCGAACACGCCGGAATACTCCTCGGCGCAAACGTAAACATAAAATGGATAGAAACCACAGAGATTACCGACTCCAATGCTGCCGACCACCTCGCCGACGTCGATGGTATCATCGTTCCCGGCGGCTTCGGCACCCGCGGCGCGGAAGGAAAAATCACCTGCATAAAGTACGCTCGTGAGAATAACCTCCCATATCTCGGAATCTGTTTCGGTTTCCAGATGGCTGTCCTCGAATTCGCAAGGAACGTCTGCGGCCTTAAAAACGCCAACAGCACCGAAATCGAGCCGAGCTGCGCGGAGCCCGTCATCGATACCCTCCCTGAGCAAAAGAAAATTGAAGGCCTCGGCGGAAATATGCGGCTCGGCGGCCGGGACATCGAAATCAAACCCGACACCCTCGCCTCGAAACTCTTCGCAAACGCAAAATCCGTCAGGATGCGGTTTAGACACCGTTACGAAGTTGACCCTCGATACATCGAGACGCTCGAAAATGCCGGTATGGTCTTCTCGGGCAAGGCCCCCGATTACCCCATTATGCAAATTCTCGAAATCCCCTCGCATCCGTTTTTCTTAGGAACACAGGCACATCCCTGCCTTAGTTCGAGACCGCTTTGCCCCCACCCGATGTTTGTCGGACTCGTCGCCGCGGCGATGCAGAAGCGATACCCAAATGAAAACACACCGGACTGCACTACCGCCGCCAAACTCTGCTCGCAAAACCGCTGAACGCCTGTCAAATTCTCCTGCGACTATTGCCCGGCGTTACTCTCCTGCTTCAACTGTTCTATTTGGGCCTTTAGTTTCGCATTCTCTTTGCGAAGCTGCGCACTTTCTTCCGTAGCAAGCGACAGGATTTCACGCACATTCTTCTGGACCGTCTTGGTCGCCGTCTCTTTCCATTTATCCCTGTCCTTTTGGCACTTGGCAAGCGACTCTTTTAAGCTCTCGATTTTTTTATCCTGCCTGTCTATCCGGGCCTTTAGCTGCTTGTTCTCCACCGATATCAGCCGGTGCCTGCGGACCGCATCGACGCCGTTTTCCTGTTCCTGACAGCCGCCGGCCAGCGAAATCAAAACCACCCCAGAAAAAACTACCGCCCATCTTGTCAATATCATCTGCAATATCCTTTCTCTCAGGTCTTTCTTTTCTTTTTGCAGTAGTATATCGATACCCATCTGGCTGTCAAGTCCTCGTCCTATTCAAAAAGCACACTCAATCTGTCTTTTTCTTTCTGCCCAACCTCGCCTTCTTCCGTCCACACCGCTAACTCGAGTGACTTTCTGCATGTGCAGTCCTCGCGCACCAGCTCGACACCGCTTGCCAGGACCGCTTCAATCAGCTTCAGGCAGTTGTCCGTCGCCTTTTGCAGATTGCCGATAATCTCCTCCAGCAGCGTTTTTTTGTCTTTCTTTTGTTTATGCGGCCTCCAGCAGTCGTAATCACTTACCAGCGCGACAAGGCAGTAGCACATCTGTGCCTCGGTCGCCAGCTTTGCCTCGGGCATCGCCGTCATCCCGATTAAATCCGCTCCCCACGCCCTGTGCATCAGCGCCTCGGCCCGTGTCGAAAACTGCGGCCCTTCCATACAGACGTATGTCCCCTTCGAATGCGTCTTAATGTTCGTCTCTTTTGCTATACCCGCAACCGCCTCCCGCAGCCGGCTGCACACCGGCTCGGCCATCTCGCAGTGTACCGCACCGTAGCCGCCGAAAAACGTGTTCAGCCGCCTGAAAGTCTTGTCGATAAACTGGTCAACTAAAACCAAATCACCCGGCTCTATTTGCTCGCGGAGCGAGCCGACCGCGCCGGTGGCAATCAGGGTATGCACACCTAATTTCTTCAGGGCGAATATGTTCGCCGCGTATGGCACTTCGCCCGGCGCCAGTTTATGTCCGGCCCCGTGCCGGTTGAGAAATGCAACTTCCCTGCCGCCAATTTTTCCCAGTGTAACGGAGCCGCTCGGCGGGCCGAACGGCGTATCAACCTCCCGCCGCTGCGCCTGCTGCATCTTCGCCTCCAGCGCATCGCCAAGCCCCGTGCCGCCGATTATCCCTGTCAGCTCTGCCGCCATATTTCAATCTCCTGAAATCACAAATCGCCCACTATCATAGCCGCCCTCGCCGGTCCTGACAATATCTTCTATTGGCTTTGTACCTGCTTCACAACGATTCTTCGCCGTGATATAATCGGTTCATCTGTTGATTGAATCGGTACCCTTGTCAATTTTTTTCAGGACGAACATAATGCAGAACAAACTTTCCCGCCGGGCCGTCCTCGGCTCTGCCGGCCTGGCCGCCGGCGCCGCCCTTACAAATATCGCCGCAGCCAAAACGCCCGCTGAGCCGCCCGCCGAACCGTTTAGATTCTCCCTCAACACCGCCACCATCCGAGGCCACAAACTGGCCATCGTCGAAGAAATCGAAATCACCGCAAAAGCCGGCTATACCGGTATCGAGCCCTGGATAACCAAAATACACGAATACACTGAATCCGGCGGTTCCCTGGACGACCTGCGCAAACGAATCGCCGACCTTGGCCTTAGCGTCGAAAGCTGCATCGCCTTTTCGGCCTGGATTGTTGACGACCCCGCCGAACGCGCCAAAGGCCTCGAACAGGCCAGACGTGATATGGATGCCCTCGCCCAAATCGGCGCCAAACGCATCGCCGCGCCGCCCGCCGGCGCCACCCGCAAGCCGGGCCTCGACCTGCTAAAAGCCGCCGAAAGATACCGTACCCTTCTTGAGCTCGGCGACCAAATTGGAGTTCGCCCGCAGCTCGAACACTGGGCATTTTCCAAAAACGTAAGCCGACTCGGCGAGGCAATGTTCGTCGCCGCCGAATCCGGCCACCCGAAGGCCTGCATCCTCGCCGACGCCTACCACATCTACAAGGCCGGCTCCGACCACCACGGCCTCAAGCTCCTCAGCCCACACGCCACTCCCGTCTTCCACATCAATGATTACCCCGCCGACCCTCCACGCGATAAAATCACCGACAGAGACCGAGTCTATCCCGGAGACGGCATAGCTCCGCTGACGCAGATCCTCGGCGACCTTGCCGCCTACGGCTCCACCACCGTCCTCTCGCTCGAGCTCTTCAA
>CAZPDW010000137.1:0-4915 GCA_964585535.1 uncultured Pirellulales bacterium | reverse complement strand
GGCGTTAGTCGACGAGAGGGAAAAGCACCGCATCGCAGTACAAATACGGGAAAAAACTGCCCAGACTTTGATGATTTCCAAGGTGAAGTTAGAAATGTTGTCTGAGTCTATAAGTTCTGAAGAGCATCGCAAGATAGTGGACGATGTATGCCGGTTGCTTAGCGCAACAACTCGCGATCTTCAATCATTGTCACTTGAAATTAATAGTCCCACATTGTACGAGCTGGGTTTTGAGAAGGGGGTGGCTTGCCTGGTCGAGGAGCAAATTGATAGAAAGAGTGCGATTAAGTCTAAATTCGAGGATGATGGCCAGGTCAAACCCCTAAGCGATGATGTTAAGATTCTTTTGTTTCGGAGCGTAAGGGAGTTGCTCTCTAATGTTGTCGAGCATGCGCACGCAAAAAATGTAAAGGTCTCTATTCGCAAACTTGGGAGTCAGATAAAGGTCAGGATTGAAGACGATGGGGTTGGGTTCAGCCCTTCTGAAGTAGCTCAAAGAAAGGGCAAGCAACAAGGCTTTGGGCATTTTAGTATTGGCGCACGATTGAGAGAGTTAGGTGGATATCTTGAGATTGACTCTAAGCCTAAGCAAGGGTGCAGAGTCACGATGACGGTACCACTGACCAGCGACAGTTAAAATTGCCGGTAAATCTATGTCAACTATTCGAAAAAAGCCAAAAGACAAGTTTTCAGGCTGAAAATGGGCGTTTTCGGCTTACTCCGTGACAAAGTCGGCTTACTCTGTGGCTAAATCAGTTGACTTTGCGGCTAAGTCGGTTTGCTTTGTGGCTGCGCACGCTGCGCCGAGGCAAAACCAATTTGATTTGTGGCTAAACCAATTTGGTTTGCGGCTAACTCAATTTGATTTGTGGCTAATCAAATTCGTTTTTTGGCTTAAAAACGATGTTTACACGCCCGCAATAGCGGGAAAAATAAGGATAAGTTCTTTGATACGGCAACAGGGAACAATCTGCGAAAATCCCTCCGGGGGAATGATTGACCATCTTCGACGGACGCCGGACGGGCCGGGGCAGAGAAGTATTTCGGCTTGCAAACGCCCTCTCTTCGCTGTATTCTAAAAGAAGGTTTAGGAGAAACGACAGTCGGACGCGATGGCGTTGGATGTCCTTGTAAAAGGTTATACTTGTTCATTATGAAGGTACGCAGTGCGAAAGTTTCGGATGTTGAGGTGATTCACGGGCTCATCAATTCGTATGCGGAGCGCGACGAGATGCTGTTTCGCCCGCTTGGGGATATCTACAAGAACCTCCAGGGCTTTCTCGTCGCGGAGGCCGATGGAGAGGTGGTCGGCTGCTGTGCGCTCGAGGTTGTCTGGTCCGATTTGGGCGAGATAAAATCATTGGCCGTCGCCGAGGCAAACAAGGGTATCGGCGTGGGCAAAATGCTCGTCGATGGCGCCATCGGCGAGGCCCGCCGGCTCGGCCTGGGCCGACTGTTTGCACTGACACTCAACCGCAGCTTCTTCGAGAAGCAGGGCTTTGCCGTGGTCGATAAAAGTTCCCTGCCGATGAAGGTCTGGAGTGATTGTGCCCGGTGTCCGAAGCAGCAAAACTGCGACGAAATCGCGATGGTGAAGGATTTATAGGCGAAACAGTGGGGTATCCCCCGCAATACGCGATACGCAATACGGATCAGCCAACCTGGCGTCTCTGGAACAGCGTGACTGCTATTGCGAGTATTCCCGCGGTATAGCAAACGGCATAAGCGGCGCTTATCAGGATGTATTTGGCCGGCACACTGCTGCCCTCGTAAATTGCATCGCTTATCCAGAAGACCTGAAGGTTCGGGACAATAAAGTAGCATACCTTCGCCCAGAGATGGGTCTCGGCCAATCGTCCGAATACCCAGTCTGAAACCAGACCAAGCAAAAAGATTCCGACACAGGCCGAGAGCGTTACGACTATGTTAAATCTTGTAGAAAGCGCCACCGCCAGGGCCACGATTACCAGGGCAGCCAACAGCAGCAGGAGCGAGCCATAGACATCGAGGGCGTTTATGCCGTTGTTTTGCGGGGCAAACTGCCAGTTACGGTCGATAAACAGTAAAAACACCATACATAGCGTTCCGAGCAGGGCCAGCAGCAATATGGCCGTCGATGAGAAGTTCCAGTCATAAGCGTAGTTGAAAAAAGCACTTAGCAACACCGCTGCCGACACCGCCGTCGCTGCTGCGCCTACTACAGTCCAGTCGTGTGTGTCGTTGACGCTCTCCAGCACGCCGTGCCGAATCGCCATAAGCAGCCCAATCGTGCATACATAATGGGCCAGCCCAACCGCCCCGGCCACGCCAAAAAACTTGGCAATTATGAATATCGGACGTTGAACCGGCTTGCTGAGAACCGTCATAATGGTTTTGTTTTCAATTTCCTCGGCGACGGCCCCGGAAGCGGAAAATATTGCGATGAACAAACTGGCGAGAAACAGCGTAGATAACCCCAGCTCGCGCAGAAGCTTATTGTCGTCGCTCATCGTGTACATCGCGAGCGACGGGCTTATGAACAGCAGAAGCAGGGCGGCAGTGATTATTATTGCATAGACCGGCTGACGAAGGGTTTCTATGAACGTATTTTTCGCAATTGTAAATAGCTTATTCATAGCTCTTCACAAATTCATCCCCGCGCTTGCGTAGTACCCGCCGCCGGTGTCGATATACTACCGACGGGCACGCCGCGATTGAACTGCCGGCTGCATTTTTTCGTAACTGTTTCTGTACTAATCGGCGATATGTTATGATAGTATCCGGTTTTGACCTTGTAAATAATTAAAGAATAATATACATATAGCGGATGAGCGTTTTTTGTTCGCAACAAAACACAAAGGATAACAGATGACCGTACCGTCCAAACGGGCCCAGCGGGTTGCCCTTGCCTCACTGGCGGTGAGCGTGTTTTTCTTCGTGACTACGCTGCTGCTTGGCAGATGGAGCCGTTTCTTCGCGGTATATGAGATGAGCTGGTTTTTTTTCTCAGCCGGCTTGATATGGCTTATCCTGTTCATCCAGTTTTACCAGCGTGCTTTGGCCGAGCAGGAAAAGTTCGAGATGAGCCAGCTCGCCGGCGACCACGAGGCGTCGGCGATGTTCCAGGCCCGGGGTGAGCGTGCCCAGCTCTTTGCCGTCGCCCAGAGACGGCTCGAAATACTCGAAAAATGGTTCCTGCCAATCTTCTCGTTAGTAGTAGCCGCGATTCAGACGGCTGTCGGTTTCTATCTGCTCAAAGCAGTCAAACACGTGGTTCTGAGCGGCGTTAAGCAGCCGCTGCTGTGCGCCGTTTGTATGACCGCAATGGCCTTTGTAAGTTTTCTTATATCGAGATACGCAACCGGGATGTCATCGCAAATGAGCTGGAAGCCGCTGCGGGCCGGCGGCAGCTTCTTTTTTGCCGCCGCCATTCTTTCGTTCATACTAGCCATCGCCCTGGCCCTGGCGCAATTCGAATATTTTGTCGTTCTTGTCATCATCAATTTTGTTCTTGCGGTACTGCTCATTGTGCTGGGTATTGAAACCGCGCTCAACATAGTTCTGGACCTGTACAGGCCCCGGCTGCCGGGTCAGTACGCCAGGAGTGCATTTGACAGCCGGCTGCTCGGCATTATTAGTGAGCCCGGCGAAATTCTCCACACGGCGGCCGGCGCAATCGACTACCAGTTCGGCTTCAAGGTTTCCCAGACCTGGTTTTATAAGCTCCTTGCAAAAGCGGTCCTGCCGCTGATTGTCTTTGCCGTTCTGACTTTGTACCTGTTGAGCTGCCTGGTGGTCGTGGCACCGGATGAAGAAGTGATAATAGAGCATTTTGGCAGGCCCCTGCAGGCGAACGGACGGGTTCGCGTTTTGGGACCCGGACTTCATTACAAATGGCCCTGGCTCATTGATGCCGTACAAAAATACCCTGCCAAGCGGGTAAAGGACCTCTACATTGGTTTCAAACCGAAAAGAGACCCCAAAACCGGACAAATAATACCTGAACCGCTTCTCTGGGGCCGGCAGCACTACGAAGAAGAATACGATGTTCTCGTTGCAAGCGGCTACTCGACCGAAAAGGGCACGGCGGGGGCGGTACCGATAAGCATCCTGAAGGCGAATATCCCCGTTCAGTATAGAGTTAAGGACCTGTACGCATTCCTCTATAATTACGGTCGCTACGAGCAGAGGCCGGGCGAGTTCAGGCCGGGAGCCGAGAAACGGCTCGAAGACATTTGTTACCGGGAGCTGACCAGGTTTGCAGCCAACGCCACAATCGAAGTTGACACCCCGCAGGCCATAGAGAGAAGTCTGCTCGGCGCCGGCAGGGCCGTCGCCAAACAGTTCCTTACCGAAAGCATCCAGAAGGCCGCCGACAGGGCGGGACTCGGCGTCGAAATCGTCTTTCTCGGATTGCAGGGTATTCACCCTACGCCCGATGTCGCACCGGATTATGAAAAAGTTGTCGGTGCCGTTCAGAAAAAACAGGCCGTCATCCTCGATGCGGACGGTGCACGCAACAAGACCTTAGGCACACTTGCCGGCTCCGTCGAGAAGGCCGATGAGCTGTACGCTCTTGCCGCAGAATATCAGCAGGCCCAGGGTGGTGCGGATTCTCAACGGCTTGAGAAACTCGGCGGTCAATTGGACACCGCTTTCGCAGACGCCCGGGGCAATATCTTCAGCACGCTCAGCGAGGCGAAGAGCTATGCCTTTGAAAGGGTAATGCTTACGCGGGCCACCGGCGAAAGGTTTGCCAGCCGGCTTAAGGCATATCGGGCGGCAAAGCAAATTTACAAGCAGGAACAACGCCTTGCCGTGCTCGAGCGGGCGCTGCAGTCAAGGCGTAAAATGGTGGTTGTCGGAGACCCCAACGATAAGCAGGTTTTCATTTTCGACGCCAAAGAGAAGCTGACGCCGAGTCTCTATGAACTGG
>CAZPDW010000136.1:0-5048 GCA_964585535.1 uncultured Pirellulales bacterium | reverse complement strand
GCCCGCCGGGCACAAAGGTCATAATCAGTAAACGAAGATGAAACATTTTTTTTTGAAAGGTAAGACAATGGATGCAAAAAAGATGAAATTAGCTGCATTGGTTGTGCTGGCCGGTCTGTTGATTTTAGGCCTGGCCGGCTGCAAGAAAAAAACCGAACCGCCTGCTGCGCCGGCCGTCGCACCGTCTGCTGCGGACGTGCAGAAGGTCGCAGCCGCAGTAGCGGAGAATATCGAGCAGAAAACCTGCCCGATAATGGGCAACCCCATCGACAAAAACAGCTACGTCGAATACCAGGGCAAGAAGGTTTATTTCTGCTGCGCCGGCTGCAAGGTGAAATTCGAGCAAGAGCCGGAGAAGTATCTGGCCAAGCTGCCGCAGTTCAACAAGTAGCCAGCCGCAGTCTTAACCGAACCGGTTTTTACATTGACGTTCGATTTTTGCGTGTAAGGTTATGGGTGAATTGAACCGAGAGGGAGTGTCTATAACGGACCGGCTGATACGATTTTGCCTTGAAAACAAGCTGGTCGTGGCACTGCTGGTGTTACTGATTGTCGGCTGGGGCATTTTGGTTGCTCCGTTCGACTGGGAGCTAAAGGGCCTGCCGAGAAATCCGGTCCCGGTCGATGCCATCCCCGACATAGGCGAGAACCAGCAGATTGTCTTTACCCAATGGCCCGGACGCTCGCCCCAGGACGTGGACGACCAGATAAGCTACCCCCTGACCGTATCACTGCTGGGCATTCCCGAGGTAAAAACCATCCGAAGCCAGTCGATGTTCGGTTTTTCGAGCATATACATTATCTTCAATGAGAAGGCGGAGTTTTACTGGTCTCGCAGCAGGGTTTTGGAGAAGCTCAATTCCCTGCCCGCCGGGACACTGCCCGAAGGCGTTCAGCCGATGTTAGGCCCGGACGCAACCGCCTTAGGACAGATATTCTGGTACACACTCGAAGGCAGGGACCCGAACGGTGAGCCGACGGGCGGCTGGGACCTCGACGAGCTGCGAACTACCCAGGACTGGTACGTCCGCTATGGGCTGATGAGCGCCGAGGGCGTAAGCGAGGTCGCCTCCGTCGGCGGATTCGTCAAGGAATACCAGATTGACGTGGACCCGGATGCGATGCGTGCCTACGGTGTCGGCCTGGACGAGATATTTATGGCCGTCAAGATGTCCAACGTCGATGTGGGAGCGCGCACAATCGAGATAAACAGGGTCGAGTACGTCATCCGGGGTCTGGGCTTTATCAAGAAGCTGTCCGACATTGAACAGGCCGTAATAAAGGTGCGCAACAACGTGCCGGTGTATATCAGGAATGTTGCTCACGTTTCTTACGGCCCGGCCCTTCGCCGCGGGGCGCTCGACAAGGGCGGAGCCGAGGCCGTCGGCGGCGTCGTTGTGGTCAGGTACGATTTCAATCCTCTGCAGGCCATCAAGAACGTCAAAAAGAAAATCGCTGAAATATCATCGGGCCTGCCCAAAAAGACGCTTCCCGACGGTACCGTCTCGCAGGTTAAAATCGTACCGTTTTACGACCGGACGGGGCTTATCTACGAAACATTAGGAACACTCGAAAATGCCCTTACACAAGAAATCCTCGTAACCATTATCGTCGTTATCGTCCTGGTGGTGCACCTTCGAAGCTCGATACTGATTAGCGCGCTATTGCCGCTGGCGGTGCTGATGTGCTTTATCGCAATGAAGACATTCGGCGTCGATGCCAATATCGTGGCGCTGTCGGGCATTGCGATAGCAATCGGGACGATGGTCGATATGGGGATAGTTATCTGCGAGAATATTCTGCGCCATCTCGAAAAGGCCGGACAGGATGAGAACAGGCTCGAGGTGATTTACCGTGCTACGAGCGAGGTGGGCGGCGCCGTTTTGACCGCCGTTTCCACAACGGTGGTCGGTTTTTTGCCGGTCTTTACGATGACCGGCGCCGAGGGCAAGCTCTTCAGGCCGCTTGCCTGGACAAAGACATTCTGCCTTGTCGCCTCGATAATAGTGGCGCTGACGATAATCCCGCCGGCGGCCCATATCCTGTTCACTAAAAAACTCAAGCTCAAAAAAGCGGCAAGATACGCCCTCGCCCTGGTATCAATCGGTGCCGGCGCAGCCGCCTGGCTCATCCTGACCTGGTGGGTCGGCGTAATAGTCATCGGCATCGGCGTTTATCATTTGTTCAGTCACCGTTTGGGGCAAAATGCAAAGGGCCGGGGACCACTACTGGCCAATACGGCGGCGGTCGCGATTGTGGCAATCATACTCACGAAGCACTGGCTGCCCCTCGGGCCTGAAAAGCCAATGGTGCTCAATCTGATTTTTGTCGCCATTCTTATCGGGGGCCTGCTGCTGTTCTTCCGCATCTTTCAGCACTTCTACCAGGGGATACTTCGCTGGTGTCTGGGCCATAAACTTATCTTCATCTCGATACCGATAGCGGCAGTTGTTCTCGGATTACTGATTTGGTCCCGGCTTGGCAAGGAGTTTATGCCGCCTTTGGACGAGGGGTCTTTTTTGTATATGCCGACCACGATGCCGCACGCATCGATAGGCGAGGCGCTGGACATAATTGAAAAACAGGATACCGCCTTTCAATCGATACCGGAGATAGAGTCGGTGGTGGGCAAAATCGGCAGGGCTGAGACGGCCCTCGACCCGGCGCCGATTTCGATGATTGAAACGGTTATCAACTACAAGCCGGAGTACATCCTCGACAAGGTCGGCAGAAGGGTACGCTTCAAATACGACAAGGCCGGGGGTAAATTTGTTCACGATGCTAACGGTGAGCTGATACCGGATGAAAACGGCAGGGCCTTCAGGCAGTGGCGCGACCGCATCAAAAGCCCCGACGATATATGGGCCGAAATCGTAAGGGCGGGCCGGATTCCGGGCACAACCAGCGCACCGAAGCTGCAGCCCATCGCCGCCCGGCTCGTTATGCTCCAAAGCGGAATGCGGGCGCCTATGGGAATCAAGGTCAAAGGCCCTGATTTGCCCGCTATCGAGAAGGTCGGCCTTGAGCTCGAACGGCTGCTCAAACAGGTGCCGAGCGTCGAGCCGTCGGCGGTTATTGCGGACAGAATAGTTGGAAAACCGTACTTAGAGATTGAAATTAACCGCGGCGCCATCGCGAGATACGGAATAAGCATCCGGAATGTCCAGGACGTTATCGAGGTGGCTATTGGAGGCCGGCATATCACCACGACGGTCGAAGGCAGGCAGCGCTACCCGGTACGCGTCAGATATATGAGGGAGCTGCGCGACCACATTGAGACATTGGGCAGGATTCTCGTTGGCGCCTCGGACGGCGCACAAATACCGCTTATTCAACTCGCCGACATTCGCTATGTCAGGGGCCCACAGGCTATCAAAAGCGAGGACACCTTCCTTGTCGGATACGTGCTCTTCGACAAAAAACCCGGTTATGCCGAGGTCGATGTCGTCGAGCAGTGCCGGAAGTTTCTCAAGGACGCAATCGCCGACGGCCGGCTCGTCATACCGGCGGGCGTCAGTTACACCTTCGCCGGAAGCTACGAAAACCAGGTTCGCGCACAAAGAACGCTTGTGATTGTCGTGCCGCTGGCGCTGTTCATAATATTTTTGATTCTCTATTTCCAGTTCAAATCCGTAATGACGAGCTTGCTTGTCTTTTCGGGAATAATCGTCGCCTGGGCGGGCGGGTTTTTGATGATATGGTGCTATGCCCAGCCGTGGTTCCTTAACTTTCATCTGTTCGGCGTCGATATGCGCGAGCTTTTCCAGATACACCCCATAAACCTTAGCGTGGCTATATGGGTCGGCTTTCTGGCGTTGTTCGGCATCGCCTCCGACAACGGCGTGGTAATATGCACATATATCGAACAGCAATTTGCAGCCGCAAAGCAGGGCGGCATTGACGAAATACGCGACAAAGTCGTCCTGGCGGCCCAGAGGAGGATTCGCCCTGCGCTTATGACGACGGCCACGACAATACTTGCGCTTATCCCCGTGCTGACCTCAACCGGCCGGGGCTCGGATATTATGGTGCCAATGGCCATACCATCGTTCGGCGGAATGACAATTCAGATAATGACCGTACTGGTCGTTCCGGTTCTCTACAGCGCGGTGAAAGAGTTGAAATTCAAAATAGCAAAAAAGCCCGGTTGAGACCCCCGTCGGCGTCGGGTTCGGCGATTGTCAGGTTTCGATAAACGCCTCGTCCCAGTCCTTCCAGACCGGTTCGAGGCCGCAGTGCTTTAACGTATCGGCAACCTCGGCTGGACTTCGCAAATCGTCAATTTCAAATTGTTCCACCGCGGCTGTTTTGCCCGAGTAGCCGCCGGGACTGGTCTTACTGCCGGCGCTCATTTTCGTTATTCCGAGTTTTACCAGGCGGTCACGCAGCGAAGGCCCCTCGCGAGTCGAAAGGACCAGACCCGCATCCGCAAAACACAATCGAAGCGCCAGAATCATCTGGACGAGATTTGTGTCACTGAGCAGATGCCTGAACTGCGAATGCTCGACGTCCCTTGCGGGCCGAAGCCGGGGAAAGGAAAAGGATATGTGGCTCTGCCAGTACCGCTTCATCAGATAATGGGCGTGCTCAGCCAGGGCCAGTGTTTCGAGCCGGAAGTCGGCCAGTCCCAGCAGGACACCCAGCCCGATTTCGCGCATCCCCGCCGAGGCGATGCCGTCCGGCCCGGCCAATCTGCGGTCGTAATCCGCCTTGGGGCCGGCGAGATGATAGCGTGCGTAAGTTCGGCGATTGTACGTCTCCTGGTAGAGCGTTACGCCTTCGATACCATGAGCAAAGAGCTTTGCATAATCGGCGCGGCTCATCTGATAGATTTCCATACAGATACAGCAGAACTTTTCCCGCAGTTTTCTCGCAAGCTCGGCAAGGTAATCGACTCCGACAAATCGCCGGTCCTCACCGCTTACCAGAAGTATTTCCCTGAAGCCCTCGGCGGCGATAACATCCGCATCGGCAATTGCCTGCTCGACGGTCAACCTCGTTCGGGGCGATTTACTATCTGCGCTGAAGCCGCAGTAAAGACAGCGGTT
>CAZPDW010000135.1:0-5142 GCA_964585535.1 uncultured Pirellulales bacterium | reverse complement strand
TCTGGCGGATTACTTTGTGGCCGAGGAATTCGAGCATTCGGCAGATGCAGTCGCCGATGATGGTGCTTCGCAGGTGGCCGACGTGCATTTGCTTTGCGATGTTCGGGCCGGAAAAATCGACGACGATGGTCTTTGGTTCCGGTTCTTTTTCAATACCAAGGCGATTTTGCGAATCGGCGTTGATTTCGAGCAGCCGGGCCGCAACGAAGTCGGGTTTCAGCCGCAGGTTAATAAACCCCGGCCCTGCCACCTCGGGCTCCTCGCACATATCGCTTACATCGAGTTTTTCGACGACCTGCTCGGCTAATTTTCGCGGGTTGGTCTTCAGCCGTTTGGCCAGTGCCATAACACCGTTGGCCTGGTAGTCACCGAACCTCGCCTCCGCAGCCGGCCTGACAATAGCTGCGCAGCCGGCCTGCCCGCTGACAGCCGACATCGCCGCACTAACCCGCTGTTCAAGCCAGTCTTTTATAGTCTTCATCAAATAATCAATAATCAATAATCAATCATCAATAATCAATAATCAATCTCTCAGCGTCTCCCCAGAGCAGCTCCAAATCGTAATAGTCGCGATACTCGGCGTCAAAGATGTGTACGACGACGTCGATAAAGTCGAGCAGAATCCATCGGGCCTGGTCGTAACCGGCCCTGCCGAAGCGCTCGAGGCCGAGCCGGCGGGCCTGCTCGCAAATCTCGTCGGCGACTGCCCGCATCTGCCGGTCGCTTGTTCCGGTAACAATCACAAAATAGTCGGTGGCAGGCGATATGTCCCTCAGGTCAAGAACCGCGATATCGCTGCAATGCCGCCCTGCCGCCAACTCAGCCGAGGCCAGGGCAAATGCCTTCGCCTTTCTGTTTTGCCTCTTTGCCAAACAAAATCCTCATTCTGCAAATAAAGAAAAGGGTGGCCGAATCAGCCACCCCGACAGATTACACACAAACCACTGCCAAGTCAACGTCACGGCATCCGTCAGCCGCCGAAGCCCAGCCAGCTGCCGATAACAGGCGCAAACTTGACAATCACACCGGCAAAAACAACGGCCACCATACTCATCAGTTTTATCAGGATGTTCAAGCTGGGCCCGGATGTATCCTTACAGGGGTCGCCGACGGTATCGCCGACAACAGCCGCCTTGTGAGCATCGCTGCCCTTGCCGCCGAGGTTGCCTTTTTCGATATATTTCTTGGCGTTGTCCCAGGCGCCGCCGGCATTGTTGAGTGTCACGGCCAGTACAAAACCGCAGCTCAGCCCCCCTGCCAGCAGGCCCATCACACCGGCAAGGCCGAGAATCAAGCCGGTCACAATCGGCACAAAAATCGCCAGCAGCGACGGCAGAATCATTTCCCTCTGGGCGCCCTTGGTCGAAATGGCAACGCAGCGGGCATAGTCGGGTTTGCTTTTGCCCTCCATAATACCCGGAATTTCTTTGAACTGCCTTCGGACCTCGACCACCATTTTGCCGGCCGTCTTACCGACCGCCTTCATTGTCATCGCACAGAACATGAACGCCATCACGGCACCGATAAAAAGCCCGCAGAGCAGTTTCGGGTTCATAATGCTCAAGTCGTATGCGGCTACAAAGTCAGCCATCGAGGCGGTTGTAACATTGACGGCGTCGGCGATATGTTCGGTGGCCTCGCCGGCAAAAAAGTGAATTTTGCCCACCGTGAACATCCCGTCGGGGCTGCTCAGGGCGAGCCGGCCTATCCAGAATCTCACCGCCTCAATCAGAGCGGCCAAAAGCGCCATAGCCGTCAGGGCGGCTGAGCCGATTGCAAAGCCCTTTCCCGTTGCCGCGGTGGTATTGCCCAGCGCATCGAGGGCATCCGTTCGCTTTCGCACTTCCGGCCCCAGGCCGCTCATCTCGGCGTTGCCGCCGGCGTTGTCGGCGATAGGCCCGTATGCATCGGTGGCCAAGGTTATTCCCAGTGTCGCTAACATACCGACGGCGGCAAAACCTATCCCGTACAGGCCGAGAGATATGTCGCTAAATCCGCCCGCAAAACCAAAGGAACAAAGAATACAGGCCACAATCGCAATAACAGGCAGGCCCGCCGAATACATCCCCGTCGCAAGACCGGCAATAATGGTCGTTGCAGCACCCATCTTGGTCTCCTCCGCGATGCCGCGGGTAGGCGGGTACTCGTCGGAGGTGTAGTATTCGGTGAACTGGCCAATCAAAACTCCGGCCAACAGACCGGACACCACCGAGCCAAAAATGCCCCAGGTTATCCAGTTTGTCATTGCCATAACAACCAGGGCCGCCACTATCAACAGCGAACTGCCCAACGTCCCCGCTAACATCGCTCGCAGCAAATTCTTTTGTGTCGCATCTTCTTTACACCGAACAAAGAACATCCCCACGATAGAAAGGATAACACCTATTCCGGCCACGAGCGTCGGCGCCAGAACGGCCTTTAGCGGCGTTATCCCCTTGGCCGCCAGGACATTGATACTCAGGGCAGCTCCCAGCGCCGCTGTAGCAAATAACGAATTGCAGTAGCTCTCGAACAAGTCGGCCCCCATACCGGCAACGTCTCCGACATTGTCACCAACGTTATCTGCGATTGTTGCGGGGTTACGCGGGTCGTCTTCGGGTATGCCGGCCTCGACCTTACCAACTAAGTCGGCGCCGACGTCGGCGGCCTTGGTGTATATGCCGCCTCCCACACGGGCAAACAACGCCTGCATCGATGCACCCATTCCAAACGTTACCATCGTAGTGCTTATCTCGACGAGCTTGTGGCTCGCAGGCATACCCTCAGGCACTAATATCAGGCCGAGAAACTCCAGGCCCCGCCTCATATGCTCCGGCGTATATATCAGCTTATCCAAAACAAGATACCACAGGACGATATTGCCAAGACCGAAGCCGACAACAACCAGCCCCATCACAGCCCCCGCCTTAAAGGCAACCTGAAGGGCTTTGTTCAAACTGCTGACGGCGCCCTGGGTGGTCCTCGCCGAGGCATTGGTCGCCGTCTTCATTCCCAAAAAGCCGCACAAGGCGCTGAAAAAACCGGCGGTAAGAAATGCTATCGGCACAAACGGATTCTGAACTCCAAGGTACGCCAGGGCGACAAGAACAAAAAATAGTATGACAAAAACAATGGCCACGACCCTGTACTGGCTGAACAAATAAGCATAAGCGCCCTCGCGGACGTTTTCGGCAATTGAGACCATCTTCTCATTGCCTTCGGGCATAGCTATCACCTTCTTGTAGAATATATACGCAACAATCAGGGCGGCGATTGAGGCGACGGGGGCGAGCCACCACACCGCAGGGATAGCGGACGACGTGCCCGCTGCGGCGGAAGTCTCCGCTACAGTCTGGGCTGAGCAGATACCACCGGCTGCCAATAAACAGCCCACAGACATCAGCATTGTTTTAGCAGGTTTCACTTTTTCGGCTCCTTCAGCACTTGATTATAATATAGTTTCCTGCAACAACACATAAAGATGTAGCAGTTTACTAAAAGTAGAGAGCTTTTCAAGCACTTTTCAACGACGATGGGAAAAAACCGCCCCGGCCCGTGCTTGACAGCCCCGCAAAAGGCGTAAATCCAAACCCGCCGGCCATTGACAAGTTCTGCACGCTGCTGATACAATTAGCCGAAATTGCCGTAACACCACCATAAACGCCGGGTATAAAGCAATACCGCAATGGCCTTAAAAAAGAGACACTTTTTACTGCTGGCTATAAACGTCGCGGCGCTGGCGGCCTTTGGCAGCGTCTTTATCGCCCGGCGAAATTACGAATTCCTCATATACGCCGCGGTTATCATCGTCTGTCTCGTGATAATCGCCGCAAGTTTCTTCAAGCTGCCTTACACCGACGGCACGCTCGTCGGCCTGACGGTCTGGGCGATTCTGCATATGGCCGGCGGCGCAGTTTATATCAACGACACCCGCCTGTACGAGATAATCCTGATTCGCCTCTCCACAAAATATCCCATCTTCCGCTACGACCAGTTCGTCCATATCTGGGGCTTCGCAGCTTCGACGCTGACAATGTTTTGCGTCCTCCGGCCTCTGCTCAAAGAAAATCTGAACCGTTACCTGGCGCTCTCGGTGGTGGTTGTCATGGCCGGCCTCGGTGTCGGCGCACTCAACGAAATCATCGAAGCGCTCGTCGCCGCCGCTATCCCGGGCGCCGGCGTCGGCGGCTACGTCAATACCGCGCTGGATTTGATTGCCGATTTCATCGGCGCGATTATTGCAATGCTGTACATCAGGTGCCGTTACCTCAGGTATGATAATACGCGTTGATTGTTACGTAATCTTTGCTCAAATCACAGCCATAGCAAAAGTCGCTCTGCCTGCCCGCCCCGAGGTCAACCGTTATTCTATGTTCGGGCTGTGAAACGATTCTGCTCGCCTTTTTGGCGTCAAATCGAGTAGGTGCACCGTTTCTAAAAACGGTCAAATTATCGAGTTTGCAGCCGAGCTTGCCGGGGTTCAATTTCGCGCCCGATGAGCCGACTGCGCAGATAATTCTTCCCCAGTTCGCATCGCCCCCGTTGACGGCGCATTTGACAAGGTCGTAATTCGCTACCGCCCTTGCCGCCTTTGCAGCGTCGGCCTTCGTGGCGGCCCCGGTGACAACCACCCTGAAGATTCGCGTCGCCCCCTCGGCATCGTGCGCCATCTGCCGGGCCAAATCGCCGCACAAATCAGTCAATGCCCCGACAAACCTTTTATAACGCGGGCACTGACTCACTATAGGCCGATTGCCCGCCAGGCCGCTGGCGAGAACAATCGCCGTATCATTTGTGCTCTGATGGCCATCGACGGAGAGCTTGTTCAGCGATTCACCGATGGCGGCCTTCAACGCCTTTGACAGCAGCGGCTTGGTTATGGCGACATCGGTCGTTATAAAGCAAAGCGTAGTCGCCATATTCGGGGCAATCATACCGGCCCCCTTGGCGGTACCGGCTATCGTCACTTCCCTGCCGGAAATCACAATTCGCCGGGACGCCTCCTTTACTTTTGTATCGGTCGTCATAATCGAACGGGCAAAATCCAGACCCGCCGACGCCGAATCGGAAAGTTTGCCGGCCGCCTCGGCGATGCCTTTTTTGATTTTTGCGATAGGCATCTGCTCGCCGATGATACCCGTCGATGCAACAAGCACATTGTGC
>CAZPDW010000134.1:0-5159 GCA_964585535.1 uncultured Pirellulales bacterium | reverse complement strand
AGAAAGTGAATACAGTATCGTAAATTCGGAGGTTTCAACAATGCCCACGTCGCATTTACAAAATGTTATCTTTTGTCTCTCAGCGCTTGAACTTTTCCAAAAAATCTGTGTAAATCAGTGTAAATCAGTGTCTAAAAGCCCTCGTTTACTCTACATCTGTCGAGAACTCTCTACAAATCACCCCTTTTTTTGCAAAACGAACCCAATTTCCAACAAGCCCAGAACGAACCTAAACCCATATAATAAAAGGATTTACGAAAATTTTACACCCCTTCGGACAATGAAAAACAAACCCAAAACAAACCCAATACAAACCCAATTTCCGAAAACCCAAAAATGAACCTAACTCCATATAAGAAAAGAGATTACGTAAAATATATGACCTTCGGCCCAAAAAAAACGAACCCAATTCAAACCCAAAACAAACCCAATTTTTCAAGCTCGGCATACGAAATACGAGATACGAACGACGAAATACGAATCAGCATTGCATCACGTCATCGAGAGCCGTATTATGTTGTTTTTTACCACATCCAGACAGGAAATCATGACCGGCCAAATGATACTAATTCTCGGCGTGACCGGCTCCGGCAAAGGCCGCCTCGCATTCGACTTAGCAAAATCGCTCGACGCTGAAATCGTCAGCATCGACTCGATGAAGGTCTATCGCCGAATGAATATCGGCACCGCAAAACCCCCGCCCGAGGCCCGCCGACAAATCAAACACCACCTCATCGACGTCGTCGAGCCGGGCGAATCCTTCAGCGTCGGCAGATTCCTCGAAATGGCAAACACCGCCATCAGCCAAATCAAATCACGCGACAAACCCGTCATCGCCGTCGGCGGTACTGCACTTTACATAAAGGCCCTGCTCTTCGGCCTGTTCGCCGGCCCGGCTGCAAATCCCGCGCTCCGTCAGGAACTAAAAGACCAGGCCCGCACGCAGGGCCTGAACGCGCTCTACAACCAACTTCGCCTCGCAGACCCCGCCGCCGCTGAACGCATCAATCCGAACGATGAAAAACGCATCATCCGTGCCCTCGAAGTCCATCAACTCACCGGCAAAGGTATATCACAACTTCAGCAGCAGTGGGATACCCACAATACGCAATACGCAATACGCGATACGAGATACGACTGGAAAATAATAGGCCTGCGACGGGAAAAAACCGAAGAAAACAAACGCATCAACGCGAGGGTAAAAAAAATGCTCGATGCAGGCCTCGTCGATGAAGTCCGGTCACTGCTCGAAGAACAAATACCGCCGAGCCGACAGGCCCGCTCCGCCATCGGATACGCCGAGATAATCGACTACCTTCAGCGCAATACCGACCTCGATAACACAATCGAACTGATAAAGAAAAACACCCGCCGATTTGCAAAAAGCCAGCGAACCTGGTTCAAAACCTTCAAAAACGTCAACTGGCTTGACATAACAGCCGAACAAACCGCCGAAAACACCTTGGCCCGCGCCATGAAACTAATACTCTGGCACAAGTGATTTGAGCGGTTGTCATTCCGCATCGGTCACTTTTTGCTATCGCTTCCTTTGCTCCCCTTAAACTTCTTTACATACTCAAGGAATTTTTTTGCCGTCTCATCAAGATTTTCGATATCTCCGCCGCCATCCAATACCTCACACATCTCATAGGCAATATATCCCTGATACCCGATTTCCTTTAAGGCATTGAAAAAAGTCTCGTAATCAATTATTCCCTCCCCAAGCGGAACTGCTCGAAGCACTGTTTGTTCTTGCAGATAATTGGTCAGACTATGCTCATAGTGATATCGAGGCAAACGCACATAGTCGGCCGCAGTGGTGTGAACGATAAAGGGTTGCATTCTTAAAACAGCACCTCTAAGCTCCTCGGAATTCAAACCCTGCAAGACCGGGGCCCAGGCATCAAACGCCGCCTTAACATTTGGCAGATTGACTTCTTTGAGAAGCCAGTACATCACGTCATGGTGAACTGCAATGTCGTGATGATTCTGCACAGCAAGGGTAACGCCATATTCTGCCGCCTTTTGGCCGGCAAGCTTTAACCCCTCGACCACCATGGCGTATTGTTTATCAAAGGGCACCCCCGGACGCTCGTAACCTGTAAATATACGCACCATGTCGGTCCCTAAATCACGGGCTAATTTGGCCAGTTCTCCGACGTAACAAGCCTGAATTTCCACGTTAGGTATTCCGGCTTTATCAACCCCTGCCGTAAAGTCCGTGTAGCCGGCCAGACAAACCAGTTCAAGGCCAAGACTCTCAATCCTGCTGCGCAGCTCTTTCCGCGCAGCGGCATCATAATCCAACAGTGAAACGTGAGGTCGTTTAGCCATCAACATCACGCCGTCAAATCCGAGCTCCTTTGCTTTGACCAAAAACTCATCAACGCTCAACAGAGCCTGCCCCCGCCAAACACCCGCATAGCTGACAGAATGCAGACACGTCTTTACCTTAAAGTCTTTCGGATTGCCCGTCGGGATTTTCTGGGAGAAAACTCCTCGAGAAAAAAACGACAATAGAAGAATCGTTAAAACAAGACAGGATTTACGCATCGCCGGGCTCCTTTCGGGTTAATAAACTTACATCCTTGCAATCGAGAACCCCTTTTGTATTGATCATCCTCTCGGTTTTCAGCCTATATAATAATCAGAACCATTGCCCCCGTCAAAACAGAAATCGGCCGCTCAAATCGCAGGATGCGAGTTTCCTTCACCCGAGCATCACACTCAAACACTCTGCAACTGCCGTTCTGCATGCAATATCGCCGCTGCATCGGCCAGAACAAGCTGCCTCAACAGCCCCGTCGTCACTATCGCCGGCCCCATTCCGAAAACCTTCTCCTCGACCATCCCCGCAACCACCCTCGCCTGCTGCCGTGAGACACCTGCCCGGCTCACCAAATCCTTCACTATCCTGGACTTGTCCCACCTGCTCCTGGCCCCCTGTGCCCGCGGAGAGGCAAGTTCGCTCAGCTCGTCAAAATCAGCCGAGACAACCTCAACCCGGCAGCGTTTCAGCCGACGCCCAAAATGATGCTCACTCAGCGCCAACGCCGCATCTTCATAGCCCGTCGCCGTCAGAACCGCCTTGACAACCGACAATATCTCGCCGCTCGTCACCGTCTGCGAGCGCTTCTGCTGATACAAATAATACGTCACCGCCTCCGCAAGCTCCTCGGCCGCCCCAGTGTCCGCCTGACCGGCTGTGCCAAGCGCATTGCTTATCGCACCAAAAACCTTCGTGTGAAGGTACTGCTCAACACTGCCGTCCGTCTTTATGACCTTCCATTCCTGCCTCGTCCCAGTCATCTTCTGCCTCCGTGCAAAACTCCGCCTGTGCCATCACTTCAACAAAACCTCAAATCCTCAATTCTCTCACTGCTCAAACAGCCGCGGCTGCCCTTTGTACACTCCTTCCGATATGGCCTGGCTTACCTCCTCAATCAATTCTCCAGCATCTTTGAAATCCCTGTAAACGCTCGCAAACCTTATGTATGCAACCTTGTCAACCTCGCGAAGATGCCGTATTACGCACTCGCCTATAAAGGCGCTCGCCACCTCCTTGTCAAAACTCCTGAATAACTCCTGCTCTACCCTGTCCGCAATTTCCCGAATCTGCTCGGCCGAAACGGGCCTTTTGTAGCACGCCTTCCGCAGGCCCAGAACAACCTTGTCCCTGTCGTAAGGGACGCGCGAGTTATCCTTCTTCACTACCGAAAGCTTGAAGCTCTCGCTCATCTTCTCGTAAGTCGTAAAACGCCGACCGCACACAAGACACTCGCGACGACGCCTTATAACCCTGCCCGAGTCACTCGAACGCGAGTCGATAACCTTATCCCTGTCTTCCTTGCAAAAGGGACATCTCACAACTCAAGCTCACCTCACTTCCCATACAGCCGTCCATAAACCGGACATCTCTCAGAAAAAACCACAACGGCAGAACTCGCCTTTATTCTAAAGCCTACTCTCGGTATGTCAAAAAAAAAAATTCGCTCCCGCCCGGCAATAAAAAAGGGTCTCCGCGCCAAAGCCGCGGAGACCCTACTCGGAAAGAAACTTATATGGCCCCCCCATAACTTCCCATCGAACACTCCCGCTATACGCAGGAGTTCTCTTTCTGCAAGGGCCTGCCTACGCCTGACAAAAATTGCCGGCAGCAGGTTTCTTCGGTTGGGCTGTAATCGGGTTTAGACTGCCGATTCAATGCTCCAAACCAGCCAACGTCTCTTTTCGTGCCCAACCACTTTAAACATAATATAAAAAAAACAACAAGCCAAATCTCTGTATCAATTTCTGTCCCCCCCAAACTAATGCCGAAAGTCCTCCACCCGTCCTCGCCGGCCCTGCTATAGCTCTTCTATCTTCGCCTCCGCCTTCAGGGCATCAACAAAATTATCTATCATCGCCCGCCTGCTCTGCTCTGCCAGCTCACCGACAATCTCTTCTCGCACCTCCTCCAGGGCCTTTGTTGTCGCCGGTTTTCTGTCATAAACCCTAGCGATATGAAAACCAAAACGCGTCCGAAAAACATCGCTTGTCTGGCCCGCACTCAGATTAAACGCGACATCCTCGAACTCCTCCACCATCTGTCCTCTCGAAATATATCCCAGGTCGCCGCCGTTCTCCGGGCAATCCGAGTATTTCGCAACAAGCTGCTCGAAGAGCGTCCCCTTCCGCAGCTCGTCCTGCGCCTTGCAGATTGCCTCGTAAGCGTTTTTCTCATCCGTCAGCCAGTTCACATACTTGACAATATGCGCCGTCCGAACAAGCTCGACCGTTTTGAATCGCCCCTTGTTCTGCTCGTAATACTGCTCGATGTCCCCCTGGGCCGGCTCGCCTACCCCCTCGCAAACTTCCTCTATCAGCCGTTCGATACGCAACTGAAGCTCGATTTCCTTTTTCAAATCCTCCTGCTGCCGTTCGCTGAGCTTGTCTGCCTGCCCCTCGTTTGCCCGCTGCTTCATCGCCCGCTCGAACGCCGAGTCAATATCCCCCTGCGGTATCTGCCCGCCGCGCCTGTGCGCTTCCTGGCGAAGCAGCGCCCTCTCAATCACATTCTCTCTCGACCAGTCAAGCAGCTGCTCTTCTCTCGCTGCCGGGGCCATTTCCGAAAACGCCTCTTCGTAGCTCGGGCGCATCCGCTCGGCCTCGGCCCTTAT
>CAZPDW010000133.1:0-5169 GCA_964585535.1 uncultured Pirellulales bacterium | reverse complement strand
TTAGAACAACAACTTAAAATCTCACTCGCGGGAATTTATTACCCTGAAGGGTATACTCAGCCACTCGCTTTGATGTCCTTTACCTTCTGCCATAGCAATTCACTAAGCTCTCGTATGCCCCGGCCGGTCACTGCAGAGATTGGTATTACGTCGGCGTTTAGTCGTTTCCGCAGGTCGTTGACAATTTTACCGGCGGGGTCGAGGTCGATTTTGTTTGCAACGATGACCTCGGGTTTTTCGGCCAGCGTTTTGCTGTACTGTTTGAGCTCGGTGCGGAGCGCATTGTAGTTTTCGACCGGGTCCGAGTTGTCTGTGGGCATTATATCAAGAATGTGCAGGATGATGCGAGTCCTTTCGATATGGCGTAGGAACTCAAAGCCGAGTCCTGCGCCCTGGTGCGCGCCTTCGATGAGTCCGGGTATGTCGGCCATTACGAATCGTCGAAAGTCGGTGAGCTCAGCGATGCCGAGGACCGGTTCGAGTGTGGTGAATGGGTAGTCGGCGATTTTCGGCCTTGCGGCCGAGCATCGGGAAATGAGCGTGCTTTTTCCGGCGTTCGGCATACCGACCAGGCCGACGTCGGCGATGAGCTTCAATTCGAGCCGGATATTCCTTTCCTGGCCGGGCTTGCCGGGTTGGGCGTTTCGAGGCGCCTGGTTTATGGATGTGGCAAAGCGCCTGTTTCCTTTTCCGCCCCGGCCGCCGCGGCAGACGCAGACCTTCATACCGGTTTTGTTAAGGTCTTTGAGAAGCAGGCCGAGGTCTTCGTCGTAGATTAAGGTTCCGGGCGGGACCTTGATTGTCAGGTCTCCGCCGTCTGCGCCGTGTTTATTTTTTCCCGAGCCGGGCTGGCCGTTGCGTGCCTTGAAGTGGTGCCTCAAGGCGAAGTCCGAGAGCGTATCGACATCTTCAACGGCCTCGAAGAATGCGCTGCCGCCTTTGCCGCCGTCGCCGCCGTCGGGGCCTCCTTTGGGGATAAACTTTTCACGGCGGAAGCTGACGCAGCCGTGTCCGCCTTCGCCGGCCTTTACCCAGATTTTAGCAACATCGACAAACATAGCTGTGCCTGAATCCGGTTGATGCCTTACTCGGCGGAGATTTCATAATATACGCTCTTGTATTCGGGTTTCATTTCGAGCAGGATTGTACCGGAATCGACGTCCAGGGGGATTTCTCTGATTCTTTTTCCCACGATGTTCAGCAGCCAACATTTGAGCTTGCCTGCGAGCCGGGTTTTTATCCGGATTTTTCCTGTAACGGCCCGGAGAAGGGCCGGGGCGTCTCCTGCGTTCTTTAGCCGCCAGAAGGGGGCATCGTCTATTTCGGATTTCCGGTCTGTCTTCTCGTATTCCATACCGGTGTTGCGTGCCGGGCCTACCGCGGTTACGAGTATATGGCGGGCGGACTTTATCGGGGCGTAGCCGTCCATTGCGGTAACATAGACGGCGGCAAAATTCGTCGGACTGTCGATACCCACTTCGGCAAGTTTATGAGGCGAAGCGGAGAGAAAACCGATTGCCGCCTGGGTGCGGGCCGTATCGATATGGACAAAGCCCTTTTTTGCGTCCCAGGTCAGCTCGCCTGTAATGGAACGTGCGATGAGGTTTTTTTTGTCCCAGTATTTGCTGATGTCTTTGACGACCGGCGGGCGTTTTTCGTCCACGAATCGATAACCGACTTTGCCTACGAGTGCGGCTGCGAGGGCAGCGGGCTTTGTGTCCGCCGTCCATTCGAGGGTGCTCTTCGTTGTATAGAGCGACTCGGCGACGAGGTCGGCTTCTTTGACGTCCTGCCTGTACCACATCGTGGCGACGGCGGGAAACTGCAGGATTTGCGGCGGGTTGCCGAACATATCGAACGAGCCGGAGCCCAGGACGTTTTTGAAATCGGGGCTGAAATAGCCGAACTCGAGCGAGCCGTCCCAGCCCTGCAGCAAGCCATAGGCGGCCATAAGACCTGTCCCCTCGAGCGAGTACTCGTTGGGCAGGCAGGTGTTCCATTCGCTTATGGTCATCGGTAGTCCGAGGACCTGCTCCCAGGCCTTATCCGTGACAAGGTTGCCCACGCCCAGATATTTGATCGCGTCCTTGCCCGCCTTGACGTCCTTAATCATCGGAAGGTTGTGAAAAAGGCAGGTAGCGATTCGCCACTTGAGGTTGCCCTCGCCGTGGGGGTGGTCCCAGTAGCCGTGCCGGTCAACATAGTCGAGCTTTGACTGAGCAAGCATGTGTATGCGGGTGGCGAATTCGTGTCCCTGCCAGTTGGTTCCGGAGATAGGGACCTTGACGCCCGCCTTTCGCATAGCAGCCCGGCAGTCCGTCCAGTATTTGTCTTCGAGCTGGTAATAGAACCTCATCTGGTCGAGCCCGCGGACATTGTCCTGGGGCTTATTTTTTAAATGGCCGGAATTGAAAGAGAAGCTTCCCATCACGCCGACTTTCTGTCCGGGCGCGATTCCTTCGCCGGGTTTTAGGGGTGATTTGCCGTTCACCGTCCAGGCCTTTTGAAGTGTCTCGTTGTCGTGATATTTTTTTCGCAGCCAGGCGGTGAATTTTTCTTCGAGGATGCCTTTGAAATTGTCGGGGACCGTGCCCCAGAACAGCGAATCCTCGTTGGCCACTTCTATCATTGCCAGAGTCGGGTCGTCGCAGTATCGCTTTTTCGTATAGGGATTGTAGTGTGTAAAGATATCGACCATTTGCTGCTGTGTGATGTGAGTGACTTTATCGATGAAGAATTGCGCGTATGGTGCCGGGCCGCCCTCGGGCAGGCCGGGGATGTTGTCGCCGGGCTTGAAACGAGAGTATAGAGGATACTGCGTGTCGAGGATGATATAGATGCCGTTCTCGCCGAGCTTGGCGATTGTGTAATCCATCCGGTCGAATCCTCGCTCGCTGTAGTCAAGGCTGGTCTTGCCATCGCGGTCGATGAGAGAGCGCAGACCGTGCATTCGCGTGATGTTAAGACCCTGGCGGCGCATTCGCCTGATGGTATAGTCGAGCTTTTCTTTGTCCCTGCCCCCTCCCATCTGTGCGCCCCAGAAGCGGACCGGCGTTCCGTCCTCGAAGACGAAGTTATCGCCTTTTACCGTAACGAAGCCGTGCTTTCCGGTGGGAGCCTCTATCCATTTGCTGCAGTCGAGGATGGTAAGGCCGAAATCGTCTTTGGCCAAGACCAGCGGGAACCAGTCGGCATTGTTGCTTTCCATCGCTGATACCGCTGATGCGAACAATAGAAGTATCGCAAGGGTTGCAGGGGCCGTGGCCCGATGGAGCGTTTTGGAATTTGAGCGATAGCCGGACATTTCATTTTCTCCTTAAACAGGCACAAATACTAAAACCGGATTTACGGAACAACGGTAACGCCATTTTAACGTAAAGGGCTGACTGTGCCACGGCAAAACTCAAGGTAATCGATGGGTAAAAATGTTGAAAAATTCGCCCCGGCGTGGAAAATAGCGGAACAAACACGGCAATCGAAAGGACAATGATATGGATATAATCGGCCTGGACCTTGGGGGAACGAAATGTACGGTAATTATGGGTACGGACAGGGGCAAGCCGGAGCAGGCAGCGAGATTTGCGACGGCAGGGCCGGCAGAAACGTTAGAGAAGATTTTCAAGGCGGTTGAAGAGATTGCCCCCCGGGGATGAGCCGGTTTTCGGCATTTCAGCGGGCGACCCGATGGATGCGGGAAAGGGTATTCTTTTGGGGCCGCCGAATATGCCCGGCTGGGATTGTGTCGAGATTGTCAAGGAGCTGACCACACGCTTCGGCGGCGAGGCATATTTGATGAATGACGCCAACGCCGGGGCACTGGCTGAATGGCGGTTCGGAGCGGCGAAGGGCTGTAAAAACATTGTCTTCTGCACTCACGGCACAGGGATGGGGGCGGGGCTTATCCTGGACGGTCGGCTTTATGAGGGCACGAATTATTCGGCCGGCGAGATTGGTCATACCCGGCTTACTGAAGACGGCCCCGTCGGCTACGGCAAGCGCGGCTCGTTCGAGGGCTGGTGCTCAGGCGGCGGCATCGCTCGATATGCACAGCACAGGGCAAGAGAATTGAACGGTAAGGTCGTATTCAATCCCGGTCGCGTCGAAGACATCACGACAAAGGATGTGGCCGAGGCCGCCGAAAAGGGCGACGAGCTGGCGAAAGAGATTTTGGCCTTGTCGGGCGGATACTTGGGCCGGGGTCTGGGGATGCTCATTGATATACTGAATCCCGAGGTTATCGTCCTCGGCAGCTTGTACCTTCGCTGCGGCAGGTTCCTGGAGCCGTCTATGCGGCGGGCACTTGAAAAGGAGGCCCTGCCGCAATCGCTGAAGAATTGCCGGATTGTGCCAATGGGTTTGGGCGAGGCGATAGGCGGCTACGCGGCCCTGTGCGTCGCACTGTACCGAAAAGGGATGATGCAATGGCGCCCCTGACAGCGAAAGGCGCTTGCCGATAAGGGGTGAACAAAATGCACTGAGCGCCCCGTTTAACAGTCCGGGCCGTTCGCCTTGCCTTTTCCCATAAAGTAATATCCCTTACTCTTGGGCCAAAGAGCGCCACTTCGAGAAATCCGGCTCGATAAGCGCATCGGCCTCGGCAAAGCTTTCGCTGCCTGCCGGGTATGAGTGTGGCGGCGAAACATCCTTTTGCCAGGCCTGCAAAACCGGCATCACGAGCCGCCACGAAATCTCCACGTCGTCCTGCCTGTTAAACAGTGTCTGGTCGCCCGCCATACAGTCTAACAGCAGCCGTTCGTATGCCTGCGGCACCTCGCCGCCGAACACGTCGCGATAACTAAAACTCATTCTCAGTGTCCCCATGCACACCTTCGAGCCGGGCCTTTTTGCCTGAAAACTCAGCGATATCCCCTCAGCCGGCTGAATCTGCAGGACAAGAACATTGGCCGGCAAGTCACCAAGCCCTGCACTTACAAAAACCGAATGCGGCACACGCCTGAATGTAATCGCTATCTCCGTATCCTTATGCGCAAGGCGCTTACCCGTCCGAAGATAGAACGGCACGCCCTGCCATCGCCAGTTGTCCACAAACAGCTTCGCCGCAACGTAAGTCTCGGTGCGGGAATCTGCATCAACACCGGCCTCCTGCCGGTATCCAACGACCGCCCGGCCGTCTATTGTCCCCGCGGCATATTGTCCCCTGACCACATC
>CAZPDW010000132.1:0-5174 GCA_964585535.1 uncultured Pirellulales bacterium | reverse complement strand
TACAGCCCCCGCGGCCTGTGCCCTAGGTGCGCTTGTCCTTGGGACCCCTGACGGGGAGCGGAGGATTTTATAGAACAACCGCAACGGTATTACTTGGGGGGCTCTGGCCGGCTTTATTAATGGCTTTTACCCGGTATTCTAATTGCACAGCTCGCGGCTGCCTCTTTAATGAGGCCCTTATTTCCAGCGATATTGCCGCCTGTCTCCATTCACCACCCCCGTCAAACCCAATTCAACCGACCCGCCGGGATTGCGCAACGGAGATTGGACAAGCGGTCTTTAACAAGTAAATATGAGACCAACCTTAGTTTCAAGGGAAATGAAGCAACTCCGGCAACTGTGCCGGAGACGGTATCGCGGATGGGCCGAAGAGTACTTTGAACGGTGTTGAGCATCATGAAAGAGCTCGACGTCCCTCTCAAAGTCGATATATCCTTTGGCCCGAGCGGGCTATCCGAAAAATAGCTGAGAAGCTGCTGCTGCACGTTCAAAGCAGACGGCGGATTCGTGTTGGCTTGGCTCTATTGATTGTCTATGGATTTTAGCAGCTTCTTTCCGCTGCGTATAATATGGGATTTATAATCATTTCGGTCAACGAGCTGGAAGATGCCGTCGGCAACGGATTTCTGAAGTTTGTCCCAGAAGGCGGGAAGGTCTTCGCTGACAAAAAAATGTCCGAAACAGAGATAATCCGCCCCGACGTCGCGTGCTTTTTTGACGGAGGCGAGCATCTGTTTCTGATTCGAGCCCCATTCGATGATGTACCAGCCGTTGAGGTCGCCTGCAAAGAGAATCGTTTTGCCCGAGCGTTTTAAGATAAAAGAGCAGGAATCGCGGGTATGGCCGGGCGTATGCAGAACGCGAAGCTCAATGTCGCCGGCCCGCAAAACATCCCCTTCGGAGAATCGAACATCGGGCCGGAATGCTTCGAACTTTCGGCTGTCACTCGGCGAACGCTTTGCATTCGGGTCCCTGAAGGGGGGCGTTCCGTCGATATACTCTCCCGCCGATTTATGTACGGCGATTTTGGCGCCCTGTCGCTGAAAAAAGGCGCAGTTGCCTGCGTGGTCACTGTGGGTGTGGGTACAGGCGACCATCTCGATATCGGCAGGTTTGACGTTCTTAGCAGATAATAATTGCACTATGGCTTCTCTCTGGTTTGGCAGGCCCGTGTCGATTAGGATGTTATGGCCGTCTTTTCCCTTGATGAGATAGGCACAAACGCCCAGATAGCTCGGCGCCAGCTCGGTGCCCTCGGGCAGCATTGCAAGTAAATAAACGCCGGGGACAACTTCCATAGAGAAGCTGTATGGCCCCTCTATTTTCTTGTTTGTTTTCTTCTCAGCATTGGCGGGACAGATAAGAACCGTTATTGAGGCCAAAAAGAATAGTGCCACAGCGAAACACAACGAAAAAGTGATTTTTTGTCGTTTCATAATAATTTCCTTATCGACAAGCTCAGATTCCCAGTTTTTTCTCCCACCAGTTTAGATAATCTTCGTTACTGACATCCGGGCTAAGGTCTCGTTCTGTCATCTGCCTGTCGTATCGTTCGATTCGCATCGGGTCGCTGGCGTGAATCGTCTGCTCGGTCTCCACTATATTACCCTGGTCGTGTGTGTTACGAATCCAGTTATCGAGGCGGCCTTGCAATTTTAGCAGTGTGTTACGATATGCCGGTTCGCCGGCCAGGTTATGAATCTCATCGGGGTCTTTTTCGAGGTCGTACAGCTCCTCGGCGGGACGGCCCGACGCCATCCAGCGCTGCTGGACGGGCGTCAGTTTACCCTGCTTGTCCAGGACAGCCATCAGCGTCAGGACCGGATAGCTCAGCTTCTTGTAAAGGTTTAGCTGTGTGTAGGGCCTGTCGGGAAAGAAGTTGCGAATGTACTTGAATCGTTTTGTTCGTATGCAGCGTATTCTGTCCACCGTCCAGTCGCAGCGGTCTCGTGCGGCAAAAATATATTTGCGTTTTTTGGCGGCCCGTCCGAGGAAGATTTGTCCCTGCATATAGTCCGGGACGTCGATTCCGCACGTTGCCATTGCCGTCGGGCCAAAGTCGATTGCGCTGACCAAATCATCGACCACCGCTGCGGGTTCGATATGTCCGGGCCGGCGAATAATCAGCGGGATATGTATGCCGCCGTCGTAAAGCCACTGCTTTCCGCGGACGTGGGGTCGGCCGTGGTCGCCGAAGAAAAAGACTATTGTATTATCAGCCAGTCCGTCTTCTTCGAGGCGTTTCAGGACCGCCCCGACCTTCGCATCGAGTATTTGCGCCGTCTCAAGATAATCCGCCCAATCCCGCCGGGTCACCGGATGGTCGGGGTAGTAGGGCGGTATCTGCACTTTGGCCGGGTCTATCGGGTGCTTGTTGTCACGCGTGAATCCACGATGGGTCTCGCTCAGATTCACCTGTGCATAGAACGGCTGGCCCTGCTTTCGCCGGCGCCAGTCGGTTCCGTCAAAGGGCTTCGGCGCATCGAAATTGAAATCGGTCTTGCCCGGCCGTTTCCAGTCCATATGTCCACAGTTGCAGGTGAAATAGCCGGCCCGGCGAAAATAGTCCGTGATAACCTTTACCGGCTCGGGCAGCTTGTACCCATCGTGTCGGTGGCTGCGGTGATTGTGTGCGTCGATGCTTGTCTGGTACATTGCCGTCATAAAGGCCGACCGGCTCGCACTGCAGACGGGCGCGGTGGTAAAGCAGTTGGTGTATCTGGCCCCCTCGCTCGCGAGTTTGTCGATATTAGGCGTGCGGACAATCTCATTGCCGTAGCAGCCCAGGTCCGGACAAAGGTCTTCTGCGATAATCCACAGCACGTTAGGCCGGTCCCTGACTTCATTGCTCGTGAAAACCCCGGCGCAGCCGCCCGCAACCAAACCCGCACCGGTCGCCACAGATGTCTTTAGAAACTGCCTTCGTTTCATAATCTGCTTCCGGGTCAAATCGCTTGTCCCGTCGTCAGGTCGTCCCACCCGATTCCAGCTTTTTTCAGTGCATACCCGGTCTCTTTAAGGTAGTCGCCGTAGCAGGTCATCCAGTGGAAGCCGGGCATCTTCTCGGCAAGCTCCCGGCTGCTGCATGTGAATCGAACATCGATTTGCGAACGGCAAATATCCATAAACGGCACATCGACAATCTCGCCGGTAAGGCCCACCCATCGCTGCAACTTGAAATCCGGAACAATCTCTGTTACGAGCTGTCCCTTGCGGAACTCCACTTTCGGTGCCGCCCCGTAGTCCGACTCGAAGTGCGTCATGATAATCGCAGGGGCGAGCGTCTTGCCGTCCATTCTTCGAGGCGCCGTGCAGTGCGCCTGCGTAATCACTCCATCGTGAGGATATGTCGGGTCGTTCAAAAATACCGGTTTGCCGGAGATATTTGCAAGCAAAACACCGGACGGTATCACGACAAAGTCGGACTCACAGAAAGCAAGGTACCCCGCATCGTTTAGCAGACTCAGCGGCAGGCAAGCCGTCGTCTCGGCCAGCGGCATTATCGTCCCCATACAATTGTTTATCGTAATCGCCCGACAATTCGTCTTATCCATTACCCTGCGGAACACATCCTCTAACAGAAACGCGTTTTCCACGAACTTGCGCTCCGTCTGCAGCTTGCAGCCCGGCTGGCTCAAATAGTCGCTCGTTCGCCTGACGGCGCGCTCAACAGCACCCGAGTCCGCACGCGCCTCGACTATCAGTTTCCCTAAATCTTTGTACGAGAAAGACATCATTTCGAAATGCCACTTCTCCTTCACAAGCGTCGGCACCCGCCCCGCCGGCTGTGACCATCCCGAAGGCCCTCCTATCGCAACTATCCGAGTGCCCATAGTATTGGTGAGTCCGCACAGCGCCCGAAGCCGCCACAGGATTTCATCCTGGCTGTCAATCACCACGTCACCGTGGTCAACACCCTTGACCGCCAGCGTATCCGTATGCTGCCTCAGGTATCGCGGGCTGATAATCTCGTACCAGAGGTACACGGGCCCCGATTTATGCCGGCAGAAAATGACCATCGGCTTGCCCTGCTTGGCGATTGTCCTTAACGCATCCATCCACCCGCCCGCCGCATACACGATAAACACATCCGCCTTGCCCGCCCCGCTTATACCCGACAATTCCCGCGAATTACGCACACGCGCAACATCTGCAAACTCAACGGGAAAGTCGGCTTTGCCGCTCAGCTCTTTAAGCTCCTTCTCAATCCGGGCCACCTCCTGCTTTGCATCGTCCTCGGTCTGTATCCCGCCCCAGCTTCGCCAGCTTGTCTGATGCTTTCGCTCCGGAGTCTCATAAACAAGTATCGGCTTGACCACCAAGGCCCGACGCTGCAACCCCGCTGCCCTCTCCTCAGCTATCGCCAGAGACGACCACGTCAATCCTGTTAGTACCGTCCCCAAAACACCTGCGCCACCCACGCCCTGCAAAAAAGTCCTTCGTGTTATCCCGTTTTCTCCGCCACAGTCGCCACAAGGACAGCACGTTCGCCTGATTCTTTCGCCGGATTCAGTCACAATTTCTACTCCTTGTAAATCCGAATTCCTCACCGGGCCTCATACCCCGGCTATCCACAGACTATACACGAAACCCCCGATAAGTCAAACACCAATCACTATCCCGTTCATATCCGGCCCCCTTGACGCTTCCCCCGATACGCCATACAATTCTTACCTTGTTCACAACCCAATGATGTGAAACTTTATTGCGAGAGACTTATGGTAACCGTAAACGAGAATTACCTGAAACTCCAGGCGGGATACCTCTTCCCCGAAATCGGCCGAAGAAAACGCGAGTTTGCGGCGAAAAACCCCGATGCCGGGATAATCAGCTTAGGCATCGGCGACGTTACACAGCCGTTGGCGCCGGCGGTCATCGAGGCAATGCACAGGGCCGTCGATGAAATGGCCGAGAAGAAAACCTTTCACGGCTACGACGACGGCGGGGTCGGATACGAGTTTCTCAGGCGGGCGATTAAGGAAAACGATTATACCGCCCGCGGCGTCGATATAGAAACGGATGAAATCTTCGTCAGCGACGGTGCGAAAACGGATATCGCCAATATGCAGGAAATCTTCGGCCTTGACAATATCGTCGCCGTCACCGACCCTGTATATCCTGTATATGTGGATACCAACGTAATGGCCGGCCGCACCGGCCCGTCGGCTGGGACG
>CAZPDW010000131.1:0-5242 GCA_964585535.1 uncultured Pirellulales bacterium | reverse complement strand
CTTCTATCGCACTTTCAAGATAGCCGCCGGTATTGAATCGCAAATCCAGAATCAGGCCGCGCATCTGCCGGGCTTCGAGTTTTTTCAGCACCTTTTCCAAATCAGGCGCCGTTTTATCCGAGAATTCCGTAAGGCGAACGTAGCCGATTCGCTGGTCGGCATCAATCATATAAAGCCACGTGCCCTGCTCGGTCCGCTGCCAGCCCCGAATCGTCGGCACTACTATTTTCGCCCGTTTTATCACAATATCGGAGGTTTTGTCCTCGCCCGGCCGCTTTATCGTGAGCTTCACCTTCGTCCCGGCAGGGCCGGTTATGTGCCTGACCGCACAGGATAGTGACATATCCTTTGTCGGCTTGCCGTCAACCTTTTCGATGACGTCCTGTGCATCCAGCCCCGAGTTGTAAGCCGGCGTATCCGGTAAAAGGGACGCGACCGTCAACCGGCCCTTCTGCCTGACAATCTCTATCCCGATACCGGTAAACTCATTCGTCATCAGCTTCTCGAAGTCGCGCACCTGCTTCGGCCAGACCATCACGGTATATGGGTCAAGCGTTTTGAGCGAACCGGTGGCGAACTGCACCACCAGTATCTGCTCCGGCAGGGCCGTCGTTGTTGAATTCAGCTCCAGCACCCGCTCGAAAACCGAGATAAATCCATCTTTACTCAATCCTGATTTTATTTCCTTCAGTTCATCCTGCAGCGAAGACAGGCCCTCTAAAAGAGCCGACATCTGTGACTGGTCGGGCCAGGAGAAATCCTCGAAACTCCTGCTCAAAATCATCTCGTTCGGCTCGCCCGAGGACAGCGAAATCAAGGTCTGAACCACCTCTGCAAGCAATTTGCACCGATTGACGGATTTCAACGCCATCTCGTGATAGTCGATTTTGCTGACGTAGTTGAAATTAAGAGCGTCAACCGCCCGGACGAACATCCGCTTTTTCACGTTCTCGAATCGCTCCTTCGCCGTCTCGCACGGGCTGTCCTCGAATGCCGCCGCGATGTCCGCCTTGGCAGCGAGCTGCTCGGCGTGCTCGGTGTACTGCTTGTTGTTCGGGTCAATTGCCGCCAGCCAGCTCCAGCACACTAAATACGCCTCAAGCCACTTGCCCTGGCCCTCTAACAGGGCCGCCTCGGTCTTGGCCCCGGCCACCGCCTCTTTCACAAAGGGCCTGTTCAACAGCTCGCTTTTCTGCTGCTTATCCGCCAGTGACCACGCCTGCGCAACCGCCGACAAAACCGCAGAAACTCTCTCCCGCTCATTTACGTCGTTGATGTCGTTGCCGTCGTCCGCCGGTTCGCCCGAGGCCAGCTTGTCCAGTTTTGCCAGTCGCTCGCCGTATTGCTTTTGGCGCTGGCTCTGCCGGGACTGTTTGAGCTTCTCGTATTTGGCTACGAGCATACCAAGCCGGCTCACCAGTCGGCTCTCGTCTTCGCCGGAATAATCGGCTATTAAGCGCCCGACCTGGTCAAAGTCACCGCGGCGCATCAGCTCGCAGGCCCGCTGAACCACATCCGGGTTGTTCGCATCCACAGCCCTTTGAGCCGTCCCGTGCGGGGCCGACAGGCGAGCGGTTACGGCCTCAGCGGTATCTTCCGAACCCGCCACCGCCTCGGGTATCTCAATGCCGGCTGAAGCCACCGGCAAATCCCGTCCCGCCGCAGATGCGCAAATACAAAAAACAAGACCGGCCGCAAGCGGCCAAAGGGTAAACCAAATCAGCCGAACCCAATACCTTCTGTTGCTTATTACCTTTTGCATCGTTGCCCTGTTACCGATTTCCGACTGCTGATTGCCGAATTCCAAATCGTAAATCGAAAATCAGCAATACGTCAATTTTAGAGACACTCAGCCGCCTTGCCCGCACAGCCGAGTATATGCAGCTTGTGCCTTACCATCTCGCATATCGCGTCCCTGCCCGGCCCGAGGTACTTGCGCGGGTCAAAGACTTCGGGCTGTTCTGCAAAGACCTGACGTATCTTTGCCGTCAGCGCCATCCGCAAATCCGTGTCGATATTCACCTTGCAAACGCCCATCTTCGCCGCTTTGCTCACCGCCTCTTCGGGAACACCCATCGCATCCGGCATATTGCCGCCGTACTTGTTGATAAGGTCCTTGAACTCCTTGAGTACGCTGCTCGAACCGTGCATTACAAGCGGAAAGTCCGGCAGCCGCTTCTGTATCTCCTCTAACACGTCAAACGCCAGCTTCGGGGCCTTCTTGAACTTGTACGCCCCGTGACTGGTGCCTATGGCAACGGCCAATGAATCAACGCCGGTGGCTTGAACGAACTCCTGCACCTGATTCGGGTCGGCAACGTGTTTGCTTACGTCGTCGGCGTCCACCCCGACCACGTCCTCTTCGATGCCGCCCAACTGACCGAGTTCGGCCTCTACGACAACGTCGTGCTTATGTGCATAGTCCACCACCTCTTTTGTCATACGAATGTTATCCTCGAACGGTTTGGTCGATGCGTCTATCATCACGGAGGTAAAACCATCCTCGACAAATTCCTTGCACGTCTCGAAGTTATCGCCGTGGTCCAGGTTTATCGCAATCGGAATCCCGGGGTTTTCAGCCACAACCACATCTATGATTGCCTTCAGATAGCTGTTTTTCGCGTACTTTCGTGCTCCCCGGGAGACCTGCAGTATCAAAGGCGCCTTCTCTTCGGCGACCGCCCTGACTATTCCCTGCGTTATCTCCATATTGTTGACGTTGAACGCACCGACGGCGTAGCCGTTCCTGTACGCCATCTCAAACATCTTTCTCGTATTCACCAACGGCATAAGTGTTCTCCTTAAACTTACCTGAAACCTTAAAAAATAAAAGTTTAGTTCCGTGCTCACACGCCGGCCCCGCGGGCTGCCATTTTGCGATAAATCACAAAACGAGGCCGGGTGAAAGGCCAAAAGTTCAATATTATAACCTGCCCGCCGGACATTTCAAACATTAACTTACCACACTTTATTCCGTGCCGGATATTTATTGAGCACAGCCGGGTTTTAATCTGGAACAGGGGTATTGTCCTCGGCGGGTCAATCGGGTATAATACATGTCAAAAGAGTGTTCGGCTTCTCGTTCGATAAAGTTCGGGTTTTTTGGGGTTTTATTATGTCAGGACATTCGCACTGGGCAGGGATAAAGTATAAAAAGGCGGTCAACGACGCCAAGCGGGGACGGCTCTGGAGCAAGATAGCGAAGATGATAATGATTGCCGCCAAGCATGGCGGCGGCGACCCGTCGGCCAATCTTACGCTTCGCTATTCAATCGACAAGGCAAAGGCGGCGAATATGCCGAAGGATACGATAGAAAAGGCGATAAAGAAGGGGACGGGTGAGCTTGGCGGCGCCAACTTCGAGGAGATTGTTTATGAGGGCTACGGGCCGAACGGCGTCGCGGTGATGGTGGACGCCCTGACGGATAATCGCAACCGCACCGGGCCCGAGATAAAGAGAATATTCGAGAAGCACGGCGGCTCGTTAGGCACCAGCGGGTGCGTCGGCTGGATGTTCAGCAAGAAGGGCCTTATTACGGTTCGCATCGACAAGGCCGACGAGGATGAGCTTCTGGAGATTGCGCTGAGCGCAGGTGCGGACGATATGCAAAATACGGGCGAGGTATTCGAGCTCACCTGTGAGCCGGCGGCATACGAGCAGTTGAAAAAGGCGCTCGAGGAAAAGGAAATAGAAACGGAGGTGGCGGAGGTGTCGATGGTGCCGCAAAATGCGGTGGAGATTGGCGATGTCAATACGGCGAAAAAGATAATGTCGCTGATGGACGCCTTCGAGGACCACGACGACGTGCAAAATACCTACGCGAACTTCGACATACCGGAGGAGATAATCGGCCGGATTTCGTGAAGCGTGAAACTCAACCTGGAGGGTGGAAAAACGGCGATAGTGCATTGGGACCCGGACAGGCGTACTTGGCGCGGAAGAGCAGACAATTCTTATGCCACTTCGTGTAGATATCGACGATGTAGTTAAACCTCGGCTTTTTGGGCGGCAGCTTGAGGTATTTTGGGTTAAACACTGTCTCGACGATTTCCTCCGCTTTGGCTGTAATTTCATTCTTTACCGAATCCGTGATGCGTGAAGCGGCGCGGGGCCGGTAAACCCATTGTCCTCGTCTTATAGCCATATTTACATCTTCCAGTCATTACGGATAGTCACCGTTTTCTGCGAGCTGTCGCCACCCATTAGCAGTTGGGTGTCCGTATTATTCTACTGCCTGGACGCTTTTTCTCCAGATTTAATAACACTTTTTCTGAAAACTAACTCTATTGTAACACCCACAGCCAATGGCCACCATAGGCTATAAAGGACTGCAAATACACAAGCACCCCAATACAGAAGAAGCGAGGTAGCATGACATAGACGTTGGCCTGGCTTCAGAGGTCCTGTTTGGGACCACCGAGTGACAATCGAGACTAGATTTCGCAGCCCAAGCCAAGCTACAATTGCGACCGCTATCCAAAAAAGTATATTGCCCAAGTTCATATTCACGGCTCAATTCCCTAATGGATAGCTCACCGGCCGCGTTCCACGCGGTCCGGTTCAGCGATTGTTTAAGAATCTGCTTTATTCCATTTCATACGAAACTTCGACTGTCCTGTCTCGGCCTCGATACGTGATAAGATTTTGACGAATCCACGTTTGTTATAGAAGTCAATAGCTTTGCCATTCTTCTCATAAACGTCAGTCTCGAGTGATTCGTTTTTTAAATTTTTTGCAAGGTTAATTAGAGATTTTCCAATCCCTTTGCTTTGCCAAACAGAATCAATAAACAACTCACATATATAATTGTCCTTGATGGTCATAAAACCTTTGATAATTCCATCCTCTTCCAAGACATATCCGTCTGCGCCAATTGTTTCCAATATAAAATTACCTTTCTTCTTAAGCCAGAAATTTTTATAATCATCAATGAAATTGTGCACCTTGTATGACTCATTCAGCCAGATGTCGCAGACTCGTTTGAGTTCTTTCTTATCATTTTTTTTCATCTGGCGAATCATATTTGATTGTTCCCCTAACGGTGCGGCTCACTGGCGCCGCGAAGGCGGCGTCCGAGTGCGGCCGGTGGTTATAGCGGATATGCTTGCAGGCCTGCTCTCATAGCGCCCTCGATGGTGCCGTCCACAAGCTCGCTGCCCGGAAAGAACCACTCGTCGGGAGCGTACGTTTCCGAGCTCCACTTGAAAATGGCGAATTTCCAATCGTCCATCTTGCCGGTGT
>CAZPDW010000130.1:0-5266 GCA_964585535.1 uncultured Pirellulales bacterium | reverse complement strand
CTTGTCTTTGAGGCAGATTATGGCGCTGTACTGACAAAGCCGGCTGCATTTACCGCACCCGTCGCACTTTTGTAAATCAACTTGCGGCACAGCGGTAGTAACGCTCTGTGTTTTGTATATCTTCGGCTTCAGGAATATATGCCCGTTCGGCTCTTCAACATCACAATCGAGATACTGGACGGCTCCGCCCTTCCGGGCGATGGAATACGCCAAATTTGTCGCAACGGTTGTCTTGCCAGTCCCGCCTTTACCGCTTGCAATTGCGATTTTCATAAGCGTTTTGCCTCCTTGGCAGCGTTGATTTTATCCCAGTCGAAGCTATCTTTCTTAAACCAGCCCTGCTGCGGCATAGAATCGAAACAGACCGCTTTGGGATTACACCATCCCCCGCCAGGCAGAATTTCCCACTTCGTATAGCGATTCATCGGCGAAGCGGTTTTGTCTATCCTGTAACCGTCCGGATGAAATCCAATCACAATTTCCGTCGCATTAAATGTTGGGTTCATTATACATCCATACCGTCAACTTTCATAAAATTGCTTTCGAATATAATGACAATAAACAGCCCCCGCCGGATTGTGAGCCAATACTCTGTCCTTGGCTATAAGGGTTGTTACCGGGGCTTCTGAGATTTTTGAAAAGATTGCATCATGGCCGACACAAAGTCCGCATATAATATTAAGCTGAGTTCCTGCCTTGTTTAGTAACCGTGCCTGACCGGCCGGATTGCACATAACCTCAGAGTTTTCCGGTGAAATCTGCTGTAAGCTAAAATCCTTTTTGTCAATACCGCAGACCTTGCAGCAGACAGAGACCACTTCAAAACGTGTTGAAAGTATTTCGTCAATAACCTTTACCTCTTCACTTAAGCCAATGCAAAAGGCCAGGCCTACCTTTTTGCATCCTAATTCCCTTGCAAACAGGATTATCTCGCCTAAGCGAGTTTCTTTGCCATAATAGCGTCCCTCGATTGCCGAGGCGGCTTTGTGTAATTTTGTTATGCGGGTATCTCGATACAACTGCTTATGACTGTCGGCCAGTGAAAAGCAATCCTTGCCGTTGCGGCATTCTTTGCTCTCACATCGTCCACATCGCGGCGATATAGCTTTTTGCACTTAACTACTCCTTTGGGTTGTTTTTACCAACAGCTAACGCTATTTTTTCCTTTTAAACTTTTCACCTGCCAGGCAGTATGTCTGCTTTTTCGAAAAGGTCCTCGACAACAGCAATACTTCCTTTGCATTACTAATCGAGTGCCGTTATAGCAGTTCTGTGTATCCTGGATTTCAGCATGGTTCGATTCATTATTGTATTTGGCAGCCCTGTGACAATAGCTGCGGCGCCATCAAAAAAAGAGCTTTCGCTGCCCTGCTACCCTTTCGCACAAATGCTGATAGCGACATAGAGATTCCTACAGTGCTCCTTTGTTCCAAAGAGTAGCCAAACAACAACCCCTTGCTTGAAAATTGTTTTTCAAGTAGCCGTCCGGAAAGACACACAAGCCACAAGCCGGCCAAATCAGTCAATGCTTTTTTCCCGGGTGAGTGTAATAGCATTATTGGGACACTCATCAACACACAGGCGACAGCCGGTGCAGAGCTGCGGCTGCACAACGGCGCGGCCGTCAAGCACAATTGCACCCGCCGGACAGACATCGACGCAGATACCACAGCCGGTACACATTTCAGCATTAACAACAGCAACTAAGCCCTTAGCCGTTTCCAGCTCGCTTATTCTTTTATCCAACTGCTGTTTTTGCTGTTCCATCTGCCGGGCCTGCTGCTTCAGGGCGTCCAGCTCCTGCACGGGAGGATTTGCCGGCGGAGGGGCCGTATTTGCGGTTGGTATGCTGCTCATTCCAAAACCGCCTGCCATAGGCATTGCCTGGCCCATTCCGCCACCGCGACCCATTCCGCCACCGCGACCCATTCCGCCACCGCGACCCATACCGCCACCGCGGCCCATTCCACCGCCGCGTCCCATTCCACCACCACGGCCCATTCCACCGCCGCGACCCATCCCGCCGGCCATACCTAAGTTCATCGGGCCGGGTTGTCCCGGCGGTTCAGCCATCGGCGGGGTCCCTGACGCCGCGTTCGGCGGCGTGCTCACACCAAAGTGGCCGGCCACATTCGGGCCGGAAGTAGATGTGAAAGCCCCTTTTTTGAATTGTTCAACGGCATTACGTACGGGACCGCTGACGCCGACGATAACCTGTATCCCGGCCTGGCCGAAGACGCTAAATGCGTTAGGCCCGCAGTTGCCCGTCAAAACGGTCGTTACATCTTTTTCCGACATCAGTTGTGCCGATTGAATACCCGCCCCACCGCCGAGCGCGGTGTTAAGATTCTCGATTGGCTCAAACTGCATTGTGTCGGTGTCAATAATCAAAAAGTAAGGACACCGCCCGAATCGCGCCTCGACGTTATCATCAAGCGTAGCCCCTGTTGACGTTACGGCAATTTTCATAATTATCCTTTCTAAGAAAGCGGGCAGGTACCGGTCGGGCAGGAGCCGGCGGAACTGCCGGAACTGCTGGTGCTCTGACCGACGGCGAAGCCGGAGAAGAGTTTTTCCATATCCCGGCTCCCGCATTTTTCACAGCTATGCGTGCTTTTGCCGGAGCTTTTTTCCAAAAACTCCATCTTATAGCCGCATTTTTTACACCTGTACTCAAAAATTGGCATCGTTTAGTCCCTTTATTAAATCGTTTTTGTAACGTTGTCCATTTTAAGCATCTGCCAGAGAGCAAACAATTTGCATCCTCTCTTTGATACTGTTGGTTATATATCAGAGGTCAGCCGCTTCCAGGATACCTTGTTGCTGTTCTCCGGTCAATTTCGTGCCGAGAACCGGAATCCGCTTTCATACTTAACTAAGACTTCCATAGGTGATACTTGCCACGACCAAGACCTTGCCTCTGATTCGCAACCCCGGATTATGATAGATGCACAACACCTCTACCGATGCTCGAAACCGCATCAGAAAGGTACAAATCCGTGGCTGCCTATTTCTTATTTTTTGCTGGTTTTCTGGCTTTCGAGCTCTTCTATGCGTTTCTTGATTCCGTCGAGGGAATCTTCAAGATATTCCGCCTGGCCTTTGAGGCCGTCGAGCTCTTGTTCAGCAGTCGCTGCCGGGGCAAACGGTGCAGCGCCATAGGCGTATGGGTTCACAGCACCGCCATAAGCGTATGGGTTCACAGCACCACCATAAGCAGGCAAGCCATATCCGGCTCTGCCCCAACCAAAACCTCGACCAAAACCGCCGCCTCGGCCTCGACCCCAGCCCATACCCATACCACGTCCGCCAACAGGATTTGCGTAACCCGGTACCGGATAGCCGGCACAAAAACCCGCGGCCCTGCCTGTCATTGACCCCATACCTCCAGGACCTGTTCCGTCTCCACCTGGCATAATAAATCTCCTTTCAAAAAAATGTTAACTTCTTGTCATTTTCGTTCCACATTTCGGACAGCTCATTGCATTACAGGGCTGCCCCGCTGAATGAGTGGCCTTATAACCGCATTTTGGACAGACGCAATTTCCGCCCGGCCCTGCAGCAAACGGTCCGCCCATTCGGCCTCTGCCCTGACTCTGACCCTGGCCTTGTCCCTGGCCCATACCCCGGCCTGTGCCGGGCCCCTGGCCGGTAGGCCCTGTTCCATCTCCTCTTGGCATAATGCACATCCTTTCTGCAAATAACACTTGTAACACGGGCTTCCAGCCCGTGAAACACGGCCAAGATGACCGTGCTACAGCAGTTAATTACTATTTTGAATCTACTACCAGTAACCAAATCTGCCTCTGGCTCTGCCCCGGCCGCGGCCGCGACCGAAACCACGGCCAAACCCAAAACCCCTGCGGAGCCATGGATTGCCCCATGCTCCATAGGGAGCACCGTAAGCATACGAACCTGCACCATAGCCGTACGAACCTGCACCATAGGCCCCGAATGCTGGCACACCGGCACCATAAAAACCGGCTCTTCCGCCGGCGGGGTTCATATAACCCGGCACCGGATAGCCCGCACAAAAACCGGCGGCTCTGCCTGTCATTGGTCCCATTCCGGCAGGACCTGTTCTGTCTCCACCCGGCATATCAATCACCTCCTTTTCACTGTTAGCAACCTGACCCGCTTTGCCAACGGGCCTTCCATTTACTCCTGCAAAACCCTCAACAAGCTCGGGTTTTCCCTGTGAAGTTTTCAAGATACAAAATCCGCGGCCAAGCCCGGTCATCGGGCCTTTTCCGAACGGTCCTGTTCCGTCAAATCCGGGCATCTATTCGCTCTCCTTAATCAAACCGGCAGTATCATTAAAAACCCTGCTTCTTTGCAGAACCATTTCGCCCACTTCACAGCCGAGGTCCGCGGCGATAACGGGGCACTTGGCCCTGAGGATGAAGAATATATTCTTGTCGATGTCGCTTAACGTTTCGTAGTTGCCCTGGCCTTTTGCGATAATCAGCCCGGCGTCCCGGAAACGGCTGCGGAAGGCATCGGAGCATTCTTCGAGGATGGTGCCGGGCGCATCGGAGCCGTTGTCGATTGTCTCGACGATGTCGGTTATGCCGGCTGAGCGGGCATCTTCGATTGTGGCGTCGTTTAATATGGCACTGCCCCTGACGACACAGGTCGTTTTGCCGGCGGGCAGTTCTTCGATTAGCAGCCGGTCAAAGACGATTTCGCCGGCGTTGTCGGCAATATAAAGGATGCTCTCGGCCCGGCCAATGGCATCTTTGAAGTCTTCGAGGTCGCTTAAGCTCAAATGCGTGTTAAGCGATGTGCTGATTGCCTCTTCGAGGCCCTGCTCTTCGATTTCAGAGTTGACGCCGAAGTCAATGATATTGCCTGCGACCGCGAGCTGGACGGCTGTTTCGAGCGGGTCGGGCGATTTGTCCACAAGGGCCCTCAAATCAGGGTACATCCGCAGGGCGATTGCGTTAAAGCGGCTTTTTACCTCGCGATACGGGTCGGGGTTTTCCGTGAGCTCGCGAATAAACCGGTGTATCTTCAGGCCCATCACAGGCGGACTTTGCGTCAGGTCCATCTCAGCCGCCAATCGCAGGGCCTGCCGCAATACCCGTATCTGGATATCCTCATCATCGGTTGTCAGCCGAACCGAATCGAGTACCTGACGAACAAAACAAGGAATACAATCTAAAAAAATCCGCATAACTCTGCTTACCTTACTGAAAACCCAAATCTTAAATACAATGCCCTTCAACATTGGTCGCTTCTATTATTTTCGTTCCGGACGACACGA
>CAZPDW010000129.1:0-5518 GCA_964585535.1 uncultured Pirellulales bacterium | reverse complement strand
ATTATCTATGGTCACAAGGCCGAGCCGGTGGCGGTTTCAGTGGACGCTCGCGTGTTTACGGAAGGACTGCACCACGGGCATCGGCTGATGGACGTGCAGATAGGCCGCAAAAAGCAGAAGATGATAGTCAAGGACGTGCAGTACGACCACTTGGGCAAGGACATTATTCATGCCGACTTTATGCGAGTGGATATCGGCGAGATGGTCAGGGTTAATGTGCCCGTCGAGCTTAAAGGTACCGCAAAGGGCATGAATGAGGGCGGCATCATCGAGGAAAATGCGGACCATTTAGAGATAGAGTGTCGAGTGACGGACATCCCGGAGAGCATTGTTGTCTCAGTGAAGGAGATGGGCGTCGGCGATGCTCTTCACGCCAGTGACGTTGAGCTTGCCGAAGGGCTTAAGCTTGTAAGCTCGCCTGATACGCTCCTGGCGGCGTGTCATTTGGTTGCGGCGGCGAAAACAACCGAAGAATTAGAGCAAGAGGCGCCGGCGGCACCGGAGGTCATAACCGAAGCCAAGCCGGAAGAGCAAAAAGATTCACAAGCCGATACCGGGTAGTGCCGGAGTTTTGCGAATTGATGGTATGGCTGAAATCAGGATGATAGTCGGGCTTGGCAACCCGGGCGCCGAATACGCCCGGACGCGGCACAATGCAGGATTTGAGGTGGTTGATTTGTTGGCAGAAGCTCTTGGTACGGATGTGAAAAAGAGCAAGTTCGGCGCCCGCTTCGGCGAGTGCGAATTTGCGGACGGCAAGCTGATATTGCTGAAGCCGCAGTTGTATATGAATCGCAGCGGCGGGCCCGTTGCGACGGCGGCCGGCTTTTACCGCCTCGTCGCCGGTGATGTGCTCGTTGTGCTTGACGATATGGCGCTTGAGCCGGGAAGAATTCGGATAAGAGCGAAGGGTTCAGCCGGCGGACATAAGGGGCTGGCTGATGTCCTGGCCCGGCTCGGGACCGACGAGGTTGCGCGACTGCGAATAGGAATAGGACGAAACGACGAACCGGATTCGGCCCGCAGGGGAGCAGATTATGTTCTCTCTAAACCGACGCCGGAGCAAAAAACACTGATTGACGAGGCCATTGACAGGGCGAAAGACGCCGTGCTTTGCTGGGCCGAGTATGGAGTGGACGAGGCAATGACGCGATTTAATTCTGCGCCAGGTGAAGATAAATTGTGAGTAGAAAAGAGATGCAGGCGATTTTTGTTGGAGGCAATAGATTTGGAAACGGCGACTAAGAGACTTTACGAAGGCATGTTTTTGGTCGATTCGGGCAGGGCGGCGCGGGACTGGGCCGGCGTGATGAACGCCATTGAGACGATACTGGCTAAGTCGGATGCCGAGATTGTATCCCTGCAGAAGTGGGACGAAAGGCCTTTGGCATACGCGATTGGCAAGGTTGAACGCGGCACGTATATCCTGGCGTATTTCCGCCTTGACAGGCAGCGCGTTCGCGAGATTGAACGCGAGGTGAAGCTTTCGGAACGGATTATGCGAGCGCTGATTTTGAGCGCCGAGGACAGAACCGAGGCGGATATTTCCAAGGATACGCCTGCGATGCGGACCAAGAAGCAGTTAGAGCAGGCCAGGGCGAGGTCGCAGGCATCCAGGGACGCCGAGGCAGCGGCTGCGAAGGCCAAAAGCGACGAAGCAAGTACAAAAGCCGAGCCAACTGCAGAAGACAAAAGCGACGAAGCAAGTACAAAAGCCGAGCCAACTGCAGAAGACAAAAGCGATGAAGCGAGTAAAAAAGCCGAGCCGGCTGCAGAAAACAAAAGCGATGAAACAAGCGCGGAGCTAAAGCCGGCCGCAGAAGACAAAAGCGACGAAGCAAGTACAAAAGCCGAGCCGGCCGCAGAGGCCGACAGCAGCAAAACGAATGCGGAGCCGGAAGAGATAAGCCAGTAATCAGAAGACTATAAACTATTTCGAGGGCAGCTCTATGGCAAATTATAATAAAGTGCTGTTGATAGGAAATTTGACGCGTGACCCGCAGTTGAGCTATCTGCCGAGCGAAACGCCTGTGGTGGATTTCGGCCTGGCGGTGAACCGAAAGTGGAAGAGCAGGGACGGCGAAAATCGGGATGAGACGTGCTTTGTTGATTGTCGTGCGTTCGGTCGGCTGGCGGAAAACATTAACAAGTATATGCGCAAAGGCCGCCCTTTGTTTGTCGAAGGCCGGCTGACATACGATGCCTGGACCGCTCAGGACGGCAGCAAACGCAGCAAGCACAAAATTACGGTGGAGAATTGTCAGTTTTTAGGCGGCCCAACGGCAGCCGGCAGACCGGGCGGCGCCGGCGGAAGCACAGGACAAGCCGGCGGTGAAAATGCCGCTAAAACCGGCGACGAGACGACCGACGCAGGCGAACTGCCGTCAGGCGAGGACGATATACCCTTTTGAGCTATGAGTTATGGGGTTTGAGTGTTTAGGTTTGAGTTACCGGATATAGTCGGCAGAGCAGAAAATTTAGGACTATGAACAATGAAAGTTTTTGAGGACAGGTTATGGCGATAGTAGAGAGCAGAAAAAAGGAGCCGTTTTCAGCCGGCCGGAAAACGGCGCGACGGGAGCAGACACAGTGCCGGTTCTGCAGAAGAGGTGAAAAATACGTGGACTACAAAGACATCGCGACGCTGGGCAAGCTGCTGACGCATCGAGGTAAAATATACTCCCGGAAGCGCAGCGGCAACTGTGCGGGCTGTCAGCGAAAGGTGAAGAAGGCAATCAAACGCGCCCGCTTTATGGCGCTATTGCCGTATTGTGCATAAACAGTTTTGAGTTTTGAGCCGTGGGTTGTTCATTGAACTAAAAACTAAGAACTAAAAACTAAGAACTATAAACTATGAAAGTATTACTCACAAGTGATGTTGATAAACTGGGTTGGCTGGGTGACGTCGTGGAGGTTGCGGACGGATTCGCCAGGAATTATCTGCTCCGGGCCGGACTTGCTCAGCCGGCGACGAAGGAAAATGTACGTGCGATAGCGGCTGAGAAGGGGCATATGGCCCAACAACGCCATCTGCAGCGAACTCGCCTCGAAAAGGTCGCCGGGCAGGTACAGACAGCCGAGGCGGTGATAGCGGCGGCGGCGAACGAGCAGGGGCATTTGTTCGGTTCCGTCGGTCGGCACGCTATTGCGGAAAATCTGCGAGCACAGGGTTTTGAAGTCAGCGACGATGTGGTGCGGCTCGTGGAGAATATCAAGGAGGTTGGCACCCACGAGGTGGCGCTGGAGTTCGCGGCTGATTTGACGGCGACGGTCAAGGTTGTCGTTGTGCCCGAAGACGCCGACGTCAAACAGTTCAAAACAACTGAGCAGACAACGGCTGCCGGGCAAAGTGACGAACATCAGGACCAGCCAAAGACGCAAAAAACCGAGCCGGGCGAATAGCTCCGAACCGCTAAGCGCATCGCCGCCGACGGCCCCGCAGCGCTTCCTCACACGGCACCGACCGCTGCTTTCGAAACCTCGCCGCCGCTCGAACCGGACGGTACCGCCGTGCGTTTTCTGTACAGCAAAAACCGATAGCTCTTGTACTTCTTGAAATCCTCGCTCCGCCTGCCGCCCTTGAAGTATTTATCGTTCAGCTTCTCGATGCGCCTGCGATATTTCCACCGCAGAAACTTCGACATCAACGGGTATCTGCCGGCTAAAAAACTCATGCTCGAATCCAGCACCGGCTGAATCACGTTTTTCAGCGCGTCGTCGAGTATGTCCATATTCGGCGCCGTCTGCTCCGTGATGTCGATGTCATCCACAAGCTCGAACGGATAACTCTTTGTTTCTTTGTAGAACCGCCGAAGCTTATGCCCTCCTCCAATAACCCCCTTGCCATTCGTATCCGCCTTGAATACATCGCATATCAGCAGATAACCATCGTCTGTGGCAAACCGAATCGTCTGTCGGAGCGCATCGTCAACACCTATATACTGAAAGCTCTCGCTGAACATCACCATATCGTAGTGCTGTTCGGTAGCGAGCTGTTCATACTCACACCGGTATATCCTGCTGCCGGCACCGAGAAGAGAATGCGCCCGCTCACTCAAAAAAGGACTCGGCGAAACACAATCCACCCTGTAACCCTCCTCAACAAGGTGTTTGGCCACATATCCCTTGCCGCACCCAACATCCAGGATTGTCTTGACGCCCTCCGGTATGTGCGATACCAGAAAATCAGTATATTCCTGCTGGGCCTTGTGCAGGTTGGCTATGTTGACATCAAGGCCGTCGGGCCAATATCCGTAATGCAGGTGGTCCAGCCGGAAAAAATACTTCCCGCATATAGCCGCAACCTCAAGACCAAGCTCCCGCGAACTCTTCGACTTCTTTTTACTCATTACCACACCTTCCTCAGCAATGCCGCCACAAATAGTTAATCCAGGAAGTCCGCCTTGCTGTTATCGGTCGTTGATAAGCAATTCCTTGAAGATTAAAACCAAAGCCGACGGCCATAAAGCCATCCCTGCCACCACGCACCATTATAACACCCTATAAAAGAATCGCTACTGTTTTCGCCCTTACTCCTACATCGCCGCCCACCGTCTCAAAACCAGCCCAAAAGCTCCAAACGCCCATTCTCACAAGCAAGAACTTTTTTTGAGCGGATTTTTTACTTGTCAAAACCCCCGACTTGCCCCATAATCACACCAACGTTGGATTCACCGCACTATCGAGTATCCCGTGAATGTTAACCGAGGCCGTCTATGTACTCAGGAAAAATGACGCCACTAAAAATAGGCAATCTTCAGGCCGAAGTGCCAATCATCCAGGGAGGCATGGGCGTGGGTATCTCTCTGTCAAGCCTGGCCTCGGCCGTTGCAATAGCCGGCGCTATAGGTGTTATTGCCACCGCCGGAATTGGTCAGTTTGAGCCCGATTGGTACGCAAATTACAATGAGGCGAACACGAGAGCCCTGCGCAGAGAAATAAGAAACGCAAGGGCCGCCTCTAACGGCATCATCGGTGTAAATATTATGGTCGCCCTTTCGGATTTCGATGACCTTATACAATGTGCCGTCGATGAAAGGGCCGATATACTCTTTCTCGGTGCAGGCCTGCCTATAAAACTCCCTAAAACTCTGCCCCTCGACACGCTCGGCGACCTGCATACAAGGTTTGTCCCTATAGTATCCTCCGCCAGAGCCGCTGGCATTATCTTTAAGGCATGGGCCAAACGCTACCGTCATGTACCGGACGCCGTCGTCGTTGAAGGACCGCTCGCCGGCGGACACCTCGGCTTCAAAAAAGAACAGCTCGACGACCCCGACTATGCACTGGAAAAACTACTCCCTGACACAATCTCTGTGATAAAACCATACGCCCGGCAGTTCGACAAGAACATCCCCGTAATCGCCGCCGGAGGAATATACACCGGTGCCGACATCCATAAATTCATCCAGATGGGCGCTCAGGCCGTCCAGATGGCGACCAGATTTGTTACAACCTGGGAATGTGATGCCTCCGCGGAGCTTAAACAGAAATTCTTAGAGTGTACAAAAGAAGATAT
>CAZPDW010000128.1:0-5553 GCA_964585535.1 uncultured Pirellulales bacterium | reverse complement strand
AAGAGTAGTATCCACCAAGCAAGGACAAATGGATTGCCATCTCTTGGCTTGAAATAATGCCAGACCGAAATTCGACCAATAATACATCCAATGCCCATGACAAACCAAGGTAAGTTCATCCAAAATGAAAAACTACGCATGAATTTGGAGTAGCCTTTGGCCAGTTCAGGGTTCTTTTGGATGTGTTCTCTCGATGAGCGTTTTAGTAAAGCAACATTGAAGTATGTCACAAGAATAGCAACGGCCCAAAAGTATTGAGATATAACCTTAAATAAAGTCATTTCTTCTTCAAATCTTCTAAAGTGTTATTTGTATCATTCAACAATTCATCAATTTAGTTGTGTAGCTACCGTTATCCCATCCAATAAAATCATCCCCCGCTACCTTCCTAACTTTCTATTTGCTTGTCACTACTCACTAGTTGTTACTCTCTCGCATTCCCACTGCCGCCGTCGCCTCTATCTCGAAAAGCAAATCCGGCCGGCAAATATCGCAGATTACCGTCAGCCAAGGCCAGTCAAAGCCGCCTTTTAGCTCATCAAGCGCCTTTTTCACCTCTGTTGTCTTACAGTACGCCACCATTTGCACAACATCCTCATCCCGGCACCCCATATCCGCCAGTACCGCCCGCACGTTCTCTATCGTGCCGGCGATTTGCCCGCCAATATCGCCAATGTGTGTCGTTGCGCCGCTGGCGTCGATAGACGCCGTGCCCGATACGTAAATCGTTTCGCCGCCGGGTGTCATCGCCCGTGACGCCCGCGAAAACGCAGAGCCGTAATCAAGCGCACACTGCTGCTTACCTACTGCCTCGAGAAACTCGATTGACTCAGCCGGCTCGACAACAACCGTCAAATCCATACCGCAAATCTCGTCCTCGTACAGGGCCAGACCAATACCCGTGCTGGCAGGCATCGATTGCCGGCTGCCCTTGCCAATCAGCCCTCGCTCGGTAAAAAACGCGTTTCTGACTTGATTAAAATCGTCGTACCATGAAAGAATATCCCCCAGCCACATCCACGTCCGAGCCACCGAGAGAAAATCGACACCGGCCCGTTTCAAAACAAGCTCGGCTTTTTCAAGCATAGCCCGTGCCCGCTCGGCGGCTGGTAGCGGCTGACCGGCCATCATAGCCGAAAGCGTGAGAAACGTACATCTGGCCGTCTTTAGAACTCGTCCGCACGCAGCTTCGTTGTGAACAAGGACTTGAGGCCTGCCACAGCCGCTGGCCGCGTGAACCTGCACGCCGGAAAATCCGCCGCCGGCGTCCTTGCCGCCGATTAGCAAACTCGGCGCTACGCCGTCGTCAATATCGCCATATTCCCTGGACCGCACATCGCGAACAAAACCCATCGCACCTTTGCCCGCGAAAACCCGCTCCTGCAGCAACCAGGCCTGTCTCGAGCGCAGCGTTTCGGCAACTTCGCTGAAGAGCTGCTGCGCCTGCTTCTGCGGCGATGCACCCGGCTCCGGAACAGCCGTTATGTAAAGCTCTGTCGCCGCGGAAGATTCTACGCTATATAGCTTGACAGCCATCTTTACCTCTCAAACCGGTTCTTGTTGACTTAATAACCGGATAAGCCGGCTAATGCACCGCCGGAGTGGTTATCCTAACATATCGTCAAGACAGATACCAGTGTTGATTTCGGATTTGCAGTTTTATCCGGGACAGGCCTTTTATTGCGTGAATTCAGCCGAGAGCCCGATAATATCTGCCAAACTCGCCTGTGGCATTATTCGGGCCTCAAAAATTTGTCAGTGGTCGAGCGTCATAGGGGCCTTCAGGGTGGCGGCGGTGACGGGGATTAGGTCCACGATGGGCTGGTGTTTTCCACGCACAAGCCGGGCAAGCCGTTCTCCTGTTATCGGCACCGGCCCGGTCGCAAGCTCAGGCAGTGAATAAACGTTCATATATGAGTCGTAGAAGACGGGGTCTTTCTGAGGCAGGATGAACGGCTTATGGAATCTTCCTTCTTCGTCAACGTAGCTGAAGTAGACCCTGGTGAACATACCGTCGTCTCTTTTTGTGCTGAATACTATCCAGCGGCTGTTTGTTGAGAAGCTTTTCCAGTAGTCGGCCTGGTCGCTGTTTATGTCGAGCCGGCGGTATTGGTAGTGTCCGGTTTTCTCGGCGGCCTTGAGGTCGGTAACGTAGAGGTCCGTATCGGGCTGAAAGCCCGCCCAGTCGCCGTAGCCGCTCATACAGAACAGCAGCCATCGGCCGTCCGGGCTGATTCGCGGCATCAGGACGCTTTTGCCGGTTTCGTCGGCGGAGATTACCGTCTCGATTTTGCCCCAGGTATCTGTTGCGAGGTCATAGCTTATTCGGACGATACTGTACCTGAGCTTACTGAGCAGCTCATCCGGCGCCTTGTTCTCGTGGGACCAGAGCATAGGCGCCAGGCAGAAGTACAGGTACTTACCGTCCGGCGACCAGGCGGGCCAGGTCTCCAGCCGGTCCTTGCGCGAAAGCTCGTCGGTGGTCTTGATGGTCTTCGAGTCGCACAGGTAATAGCCCATGGCCGAGTCCTGGTTCAGGACATCGCGGACCTCGGGGCGAGCGGTATGGTAGAACTGGCGGACGTCATAGACTGTAAAGGCGATGACCTTACCGCTCGGGTGCCAGGCGGCATGGCCCATCGGCTTGCCGCCGAAGCCGGTTCGGGAATTCACGCAGGACGCCTTGCCGTTTCGGATTAGCAGCATCGACAGGCCGTCCAGACAGCGGACATGTATGAGCATATCGCCGCTGTTATTATTGCAGAAGCTGTGGCAGTTGACACAGCCGTAGTTGATAGAGGTGTTGCTCAGAATCGTTGACTCGCGGTAGGTTTCGAGGTTGCGCTGGCAAATCTTCATATCGGTAAGTATGTTGTGGCCGGCGTGGATTTTTCTGTACGCCAGGTAGCCGTCTATATCCTCGTCGGCGATTTTATTGGTAATGGGTTTGAAGCGGTTCCACTGACCGTCATCTGTTCTCACGAAGACATCGAAATACAACTGTCGGCCGCGGTTTGCTTTGAGCAGCTTATGCCAGGAACGCAGGGGAATTACTATCCCTGCGGTTTTGCCGGCCAGCTCAATTGGCCTGCCCTGCGAAGAATAAATCTTCACGTAATAATACGAGCCGTCCTCCCGCACCGTGAAATTCAGGGGCGCGATGTTCGGCGGGATAACGGTATCCGTGTAATCGGGACGGATTTTGGCGGGCCGGGACACAGAGGCGTATTCGGATATTGAGACCTTTTTGCTGCGCAGTACATAAACTACCGCGCCGGCCGACAACAATATCAGCGCCAGCAGGGCAAGGGTTGAAATCCGCACGGCCAATTTGGAAATTCGTTTTTTGTGTTTTTCGTCCGGGATTTTTATCATCTTCTTGGTCTTGAGTATCCGTAGATATAGTAAAAGAAATAGCTGTTGCCGAAACTTTTTGCCATCTCATTAAGCGCCGGCTTTTTTTTCGCTGCGTACTTGCCGAGGTAAACCCGGGAGAAATCGTCGAATCGCATGCGCGATTCGGAACTGATTGTCCTGCCGTTCAGGTCAACCGGTTTTTTCTTCAAAGACTGATAAAGCAGTATCGCCTCTTCGTACGCCCGGGGGATTTTTTTGTAGTTAAAATCGTTCAGCCGATAAAGGTTCCGGATGAACCTGTCGAGCTGGCCGGTCTCGAGGTAGAAAGCCATCAGGTACTCAAATGCCATCCGGTTATGGCTGTTTCTATTGAGCAGGGCGAGCAGGTTCTGCTCGGGCGGCGACTGGATTCCGAAATACTCGTCATGGTCGGGCGTAATCATCAGCTTGCGCAGGTGCTGTATCTGCTCATCGGTTGACAGGTTCGGGTCCTGCTGCAGGCGAGACAGGTATTTATTTGCCCAGCGGGCGTGGAACAGCGTCCTGCTTAGTTTGCCAAGGTATATCCGGGCAATGGGGATTTTGTCCTTGACCATATTGACCAGGGCGAGGCGTTTTAGAATTTCAGGGCGCATTCCGAACCTTTCCATTGCCTCTCCCAGGCCGTGTTCGGCGAGGTTCATCTGGCCCATATCGAAATAGACGTCGTATTTTTTCCAGTCGAGGATTTTGCCGACCCTGGTGAAAAAGAGCGAGTCGGGTGTCTGCGGATGGCCGAACATCTCGTAGCCCAGCCGGTCGGTATGATACAGGGACCGGTTGACCATATATGCAACGAGGGCGTTATTTGTCGGGTGCCGGCGTACCGTTTGGAGCACCTGAGGCCACATCTGTTTTTCGGTAAAGTAGTCAACGGCAAAAAGTGTCTTTACCTGTCGGTTGTACGAGACAAGCACGGTCGCACCGGCAATTACAAAGACGACAGCCGTCTCGAGCAGCCATCCTGTTATGCCGCCGCCGGTATCGCGGACGGCGGACGCGAGCCGCCTGCCGGCAAGGATTCGCCACAGCCCCAATGCAAGTATTATAATGGGCAGAAACAGATAAAGAACATAGACGGTTTCTATTGCCCTGGTGCCGGGCCGGTAATAGAGAGTCGCGCGATAGAAGGGCAGCACATTACTGAAGGTCTCGGCGATACTCACATTGAAGAGCAGCACCGCCTCGACGTACGGCAGGGCGGCTGCCGAGAGCAGATATAACAATGCCATTTGCCAACGGCTTGTCCGTCCGCCCCCGGGGCCGGACCCGAAGGCGCACTCGTATATCAGACACAGCACCGCATAGGGCAGATAGGCGCCGCCGGCGATTGTATATACGATGACAAGGCCGGCGGCATAGGCGACGAAGCGAACGGGCCTGTTATGCGTCGTTAGTTTCAGGTACATCGCGGCAAAAGCAAGCGACACCAGCAGCGCCGTCGTGGTAACAAAGTAGAAGGTATATTGCGTATAGCCGCTTAGCAGCAGTATCGGCGGGATGTAGCGGAGGATACGAAGACGCTGTGGACCGGCGGCTTTGATAATCGAGTCGGTAAAGATACAGAGCAGCAGGGCCTGAGCGGTAACGACGAGAGCGCCCGCCCAACCGATGTAGAAAAACTGGGCCAGCAGCGAGCTTAGATACTGTACGGGCCCGCCCGGATAGGACAGGAACTGCCGGAAAAAGGGCCAGCCACGAAAAAAAACCGGAAACTGCACCATTGCCCCAGTGCTGTGGTAATAAAGAAATCGCAGGTCAACGATTAGCAATAGGTACAGATAGAACAGGCCGAAGAACAGCTCGTCCCGCAAAGGGCCGGCGATTCGGCCGATGTACAGGCCGACCGGTTGTGCATCGCGGGCATCCGCCCCACCGGCTGCGGGGATGGCGGATTCGGCCCGGCTCGATTGCTTCTCTGCAGTTTTGCTCGTTCCGCAGTTTTCGATAGTTTTCACCTTCCTGCGAACGGTACACACCATCAACGCAAATCAAATAACCATTGTATGATAACATACATATCGAACAGGGATAAATCAAGCTTTAACCAAACCGGGATTTCCCCGGAATAAAACGTGCCCGGCCCGACCTCGATGAATTATAAAATCCCTTGCCGCCGGCGGAAAGTGATATTAGAATGTACCTCTCCTGAATACG
>CAZPDW010000127.1:0-5642 GCA_964585535.1 uncultured Pirellulales bacterium | reverse complement strand
GGCCCGCTCATAAGTGTGCTGGATGAGGAATTTACCCGTATCACTGGCGAGAACCTTTGCGGGGAACCTCGTGGAAGCGTAACGAGCGGGAATACAAACTATGATTTTTTCATTCGCCATCGGCAGCAGTTTTTTTTCCAAACTACTGCGTAGCTATGTTAGGCGAATGCGGGGGCGATGTCAACAGGGAAATCGGGAATATTTGAAAAAATACATACCCGGCGATTTTTTCATCCGATGACGAGAGTTTCTCGCCGGAGGTCCGGGGCAGGAAGCAATCAAAAAATGCTTTACAATCGCCGAATTTGGTGAAGAATAGGGCGAAGATTTCAAGAAGCAACTGCAAGGAGATTGAGTTATGAAAAAGATACTTCCGGTAGTAATACTGGTGGTTATTGCGGCTGTGTTTATCGCGATAGGGATTGCGAACAAGGGCAAGAGCGCCGAGAAGAGAGTAATTGCCGTTATCCCGAAGGGGACGACACATGTTTTCTGGCAGTCGGTGCACCGCGGGGCGCTGGAGGCGGCGAAGGAAACGGGCGTGCAAATCTTCTGGAACGGGCCCGACCGCGAGGGCGACCGCGAAAAGCAAATACAAATCATCGAGGACTTCATAACCCAGAAGGTCTCAGGCATAGTTCTTGCGCCGAACGACAGCAAGGCGCTTGTGCCGATAGTGGAAAGAATCGCATCGAAGGGGATACCGTGTGTGATAATCGATTCTGCAATCGATACGGAAAAATACCTTTCGTTCGTGGCCACGGACAATTATCAGGGCGGGGTGATTGCGGCAAGGCGAATGGGCAGCATTTTAGGCGGTATGGGCAACGTGATTGTGGTCAAATACGCACCCGGCTCGGCTTCCACGACCAAGCGCGAAAACGGATTTATCGAGACGATAAAGAAAGAATTTACCGGCATAAAAATCGTGGATACCAAGTACGGGATGGATACGGTGGAGACATCGCTGCAGGCGACGGAGGATTTGCTGACGAAGAACTCACAGGTAGACGGACTTTTTGCGTGCAATGAGTCAACATCGGTAGGGGCGCTTCGTGCGATGCAGGGACGGCAGCGGGCGGGCAAGGTAAAGATGGTCGGCTTCGATGCCGGCAAGCTGCTCTTAGAGGGCGTCAGGAGCGGGGATATTGATTCGTTGGTAGTGCAGAACCCGACAAAAATCGGCTACGAAGGCGTAAAAACCTTGGTGGAAAAACTCGACGGCAAGGACGTGCCCCGGCGGATTGATACCGGCGTGAAGCTGATTACAAAGGAAAACCTCGATACGCCTCAGATACAGGCACTGTTGAAATGATTGAACCGGCAAAAGAAACGAAAAGCCCCGTCGGCGAGATTGCACTTCGGATGGAGGGGATAAGCAAACGTTTCGGGCCTGTACAGGCGCTGTCGGATGTAAGCATTACCGTAAGGGCGGGGACGGTTCACGCTCTTGTCGGCGAGAACGGGGCTGGCAAATCTACCCTGATGAAGATATTGGCGGGTGTGCACCGGCCCGATGCGGGCGGCATCGAGCTTGACGGCAGGGTCCGCAGCTTCGCCGGGCCGCAAGAGGCAATCGAGGCGGGGATTTCGATGATATACCAGGACCTGGACTTAGCCGAACATCTGACCGTGGCCGAGAACGTCTTCCTGGGCAATGAGCCGAGGACAGCACTGCCGTTTATGATTGATAACAGGGCGATGATGAACAATACGGCCGAATTGACCGAACATTTTCATTTTGATATCGAGCCGACGGCGGTGGTTGCCGAGCTTTCGACCGGGGACTGCCAGGTCGCCGAGATACTCAAGTCGCTCGCCCGCAAGGCGTCCATTATCGTGATGGATGAACCCACAAGCTCGCTGTCGGAGAGCGAAGTTGAACGGCTGTTCGAGATAGTCAGGCGGCTGCGCAGCAACGGGATATCGGTGATTTACATATCGCACCGGTTAGAGGAGATAGTGGGATTAGCCGACGAGGTGACGGTGCTGCGCGATGGGCGGGTAGTGCTCAGCGAATCGATGAGCGAGCTGGATATCGGGACGATTATACGCTATATGGTGGGCCGGGAGCTGACGGAGTTTTTCCCTTCCCGTGATGTGCAAATCGGCAGAACCTTAGTAAAAATCGACGGGCTTGGCTCCGGAAGCAGGATAAGAGATGTGAGTTTTGAGATTCACGCAGGCGAGATAGTCGGAATGGCGGGTCTTGTGGGCGCCGGCAGGACGGATGTCGCTGAGGCGATATTCGGGGTGGACAAAAAGGCGACGGGTAAACTCCGGCTGGACGGCGAGGCGGTGAAGATTAACAGCCCGGCTGAGGCAATAAAAAACGGCATTGGACTGCTGACCGAGGACAGGAAGCGAACGGGGCTGTGTTTGAATCTGGCGTGCTCGTGGAACATAACGCTGGCAGGTCTGGACCTGCTCGGGATGAGCAGGATAATTAGGCCGAGCACCGAAACAAAAATCGCTGAAGAGCTTGGCAAGCAATTGAAAATCAAGTGGGTCTCGGCTGAGGCGCCCGCCGAATCGCTCAGCGGCGGAAATCAGCAGAAGCTGCTGTTGGCAAGGTGGCTGCTGACAAAGTCGCGTTTTTTGATATTCGACGAGCCGACGCGGGGCATCGACGTCGGGGCGAAAAAAGAGGTCTATGGTCTGCTCAACGAATTGGCCGAACAGGGAAAGGCAATTTTGTTTATTTCGTCGGAGTTAGGCGAGCTGCTCGGTGTTACCGACAGGATATTAGTGATGCGGCGGGGCAGATTGGTGGCGAACCTGAAAACGGCCGAGACCAACCAGGAGCAGATAATGCATTTGGCGGCAGTGGAGGAGTCGTGACTGGTCGGGCGTAACTCGGAGTTTGTTTTTTATAAATTGAGAGAACTCGAATGGGCAAGTTTCTAAGGCAACTGCTGCCCTTCGGCAGCTTGGTGTTGATAATCTGTATTCTATCGGCGCTTCGGCCGGACACGTTTTTGACGACGGATAACTTCCTGAATGTGCTCAGGCGCTCGAGCGTCTATGGGATAATCGCGATAGGGATGACGTTTGTGATAGTCTCGGCGGGCATTGATTTGTCGGTCGGCTCGATGATTGCACTGTGCGGGATGTGCGGGGCGGCGGCGATGGAGGCAGCAAGCGGACCGAACCCGAGCAATATGGCGCTTCTCTTGGGGACAATCGCAGGCGTTTTAATCGGCGCACTGTGCGGGTTTGTGAACGGGGTATTGATTACGAAGCTGCGGCTTCAGCCGTTTATAGTAACATTGGGTTCGATGAGTTTTTATCGCGGCGTCGCCCTTGTGATGCGGGACGGCCAGCCGATAAATGTGCCGCAGTACAAGTATCTCGGGGAAGGGACGGTGGTTAGTGTTCCTGTTTCGGTGCTCATTTTTGCGGTGATTATCGCCGCGGCCATATTTATACTGAGGTATATGAAGTTTGGGCGATATACGTACGCGATTGGGTCGAACCGCGAGGCGGCCTTTCATGCGGGAGTCAACGTGGATTTGAATCTTATCTGCATATATACATTTATCGGATTGCTGACCGGTATTGCGGCAATGATACAGACCAGCCGGACGGTATCGGCTCAGCCGACGGCGGGTTTGGGCGCCGAGCTTGACGTTATTGCGGCGGTTGTAATCGGCGGGGCGAGCTTGGCCGGCGGCCAGGGAACGATAGTCGGGACGATTATAGGGACGCTGCTGATAAGTTTTCTTCGCAACGGCTGTACGCTTTTAGGCATATCGACGAACGCCCAGTTGATAGTAATCGGACTGATTATCGTTATCGCGGTCTCGGTTGACCAGTTGGCGCGTTCGAAGGGAAAAGAATTGCAGAGTACGGACAGTTAGTTTGGCGTGGTTATGAGTCAGGAGTAATAGCGATGGTTAAGAAAAGCGAAGCGGTGCGATTGCCGAATACTCGCAAGGCGGAGCCGAAAGAGCCGGTGATCGGTGTATTTGCGACGAGCGACCCGAGGATTGACGAGCCGAGCAGGAAGCGGTGTCAGAATATCGTGAAGATGGCGGCGGATACTATCAACGGTGCGGTGGTGCTGCCGGACAAAACGGCGGTGCCGGTGGTGTATTCGACGGTCCTTGTGGACGGCGAGCGGCAGGCGGATACTGTCGCACAGCAGTTTCGCAAGGCCGGTGTGGATATTCTTGTTTGTGTGCCGGATACGTGGGCGTTTCCGCAATTGACAACGATATCACTGCTGCAGCAGTTTCCAGAAAATACGCCAATCAATATTACGTGCGGCAACAGCGGTCCTAAGCCCGGCGTTGTCTATGCGCACGCGCTGAACGGCGCATTGGCTCAATACGGAAAGCCGGCGACGCTGAACGTCGGCAACTGGCCCGATACGGGGGCGAATCCGAAGATGAGCGAGCAAACGGCGAAGTGGCTTATCGACTGGTGCTATGCTGCTGTGACGGCGGCGGCCCTGCGGGGCAGGCGGGTAGTAGTCCTCGGACACGACTCGATGGGGATGGAGACGGCTCTTGCGCATATCATACCGACAAGGAACACATTCGGCTTAGAGATAACCCGGCTCGATATGAAACTGCTCAGCGATATGTTAAACAAGGGCGCCTATGATAAGAAGGAATTGAAGCGGCTGCGTGGATGGATTAACAGGTACGTCGGCGCCCGATTAGAGCTGCGCGACGATGCCGACAGCGAGCGGTTCAATCAGAGTTTGGCGATGTATCTGATTGTGCGGGACTTGATGGCGGATTTGAACGCGGTCGGCGGCGGGTTTATGAGCCAGCTCGAATGGGGAAGCGATTTGCGAGGGACTCCCCTGCCCGTTGCGGACGCGATGGAATCGCTTTTCAACAGTACATTCGACCATCAAGGTCGAAAGGCACCACTGCCTTATGCAACCGAAGCGGACGTGCAGGGGCTGCTTACGATGCTGTTTATGACGTATCTCAGCGGGGGCAGTCCGCCGTTGTTTATGGATTTTCGCAAGGTCTGGCAGGCATCAGAAATTAAAGAGTTAGCGGCAAAGCTCGGCTTGAAACGGCTCGACAAAAAGGCCGACTGGTACACTAAGGGATTGGTCGATGGGGATAATTCGGGAAGCGCCGCTTTCGACTGGGCGGCAAGGCCCGGGGCGAGCGTGAAGGAGATTATGAGCAGAGTGACTATGCCCCCGGCGGATGCGGGTTATTTTCCCGGCGGCGGCAACTCCGTAACGTTTATAACGCCCGGCGGCATCGAGGCAATCGCGGCCCGGATAGCATACAGCAGTTTGAACGGGCGGTTCAGTATGGTATGGGACGAGGCGAAGACTACGGAGCTGCCGGCCGAATTGACGCAGGCGGTGTGCAACCTGACAACGCCCGACTGGCCCCATACGTTTATTGTGCCTAAGTATGCGAGTATGGTCGAATATAAGCAGTACCCCCCTGCCAACCATTTTCACGCCACCTGGAATTTGCCGGTGGCCCGGCTGCAATACTGGATGGATTTGACGCGGGTGCTGAGCGTAACCCCCTGGGCGGCAAGACCTGCATTCATCGAAGGCACCGACCGGCCCCAGCCGTTGATTCACCTGATAAACGGCGGCGAAAATGCCTATAAACAACTCAGGAGCTGAAAACCGAAATTAGAGTATCGGCACTATA
>CAZPDW010000126.1:0-5796 GCA_964585535.1 uncultured Pirellulales bacterium | reverse complement strand
CCCAGCCGCCGAGCCGTTCGGTTTTCTGAATGCTTTTTTAGCGAACAGTAATGCAAGGCGCATTTTGATTTGAAGCGCAACGCTTGGCTATTTTTATCAGCCCGCCTCTGGCGGGCTGGAGTTTATCGCAGCAGTAGCGGTAAGCTTTGGAAAGTAAAAAAGAATGCCCATTGCAGAGCTGCCTGGTCGCAACAAGGGTACGGATTTCCATCAAGTCAGCCAATGGCTGCTTGACAAAGTTGAGAAGTTGTTAAATAATCGTCCACGTAAATGTTTGAACTGTCGGACACCGGCAGAGGTTTTCTGGCACAGGAAGATGTGTTGCGGTTCAGGTTAAAATTTTCGCAGTAAGGAAAGGAAAAGACAATGAAAAGTCCACTAATTTTCTTGTTGCTCTGTGCATCGCTGCTCAACGCCGAGACCCAGCCCTTCGCCCTGCACCCCGATAATCCGCACTACTTTATCTTTCGCGGGAAACCGACCGTGCTGATTACATCCGGCGAGCACTACGGGGCGGTCATCAATCTCGATTTCGACTACGTAAAATACCTCGACACCCTCGTTGCGGATTCGCTCAATCACACCCGGCTTTTCGTAGGGCCATATCGCGAGATCCCCGGTTCATTCGGAATAAGAAACAATGACCTCGCACCGGAGGTGAAGAGCTTCATCTGCGCCTGGCGGCGGTCCGATGCGCCCGGGGGCTTCGACCGGCTCAATAAATTCGATTTATCCAAATGGAACGACAAATTTTTCGAGCGTCTCAAGGACTTCTGCACCCAGGCGGGTAATCGCGGGATAGTTATCGAAATCAACCTGTTCTGTCCCTATTACAATGAGGCTCTGTGGAAATTTTCGCCGTTGTACTTTCAAAACAACATCAACGGCGTGGGCAATGTCCCCTTTACCGATGTCTATAAAATGGCCAATAGCGACATCGTCAGGATTCACACACAGTTCACACGTAAAATCGTCACCGAGTTAAACGGCTTCGACAACATCTATTACGAAATATGCAACGAGCCGTGGGTGCACAACGTCGAGACGGCCTGGCAGAACCACATCGTCGAAACAATAGTGGATACCGAAAAGTCTCTGCCCAACAGACACCTCATCTCGCTCAATATCTGCAACGGCTATCGAACCGTCACCGAGGCGCACCCTGCGGTGTCGATTTTCAACTTTCACTATGCCTGTCCGCCGACCGCCGTGGCCGTGAACTACCACCTCGACAAGGTCATCGGCTTCAACGAGACCGGCTTTGCAGGCAGCGATGACGCCACCTACCGCATCCAGGCCTGGCAATTTATTCTTGCAGGCGGCGGGCTGTTCAATAATCTCGACTACTCCTTCGCCGCAGGTCACGAGGACGGCTCATTTGATTACGCCGGACGCAGCCCGGGCGGCGGGAGCGCTGCGTTGCGAAAACAGCTCAAAATTCTCCACGATTTCATCTACTCCTTCGACTTTGTCAAAATGGAGCCCGCCAACTCGGTTCTCAAAGGCGTCCACACACTCAGCGGCACGGCCTACTGCCTGGCCGAGGTGCCGAACGCTTACGCCATCTACGCGTGCGGCTTCGGCGAAATGATGCTTTATCTCGACATCCCGGCGGGTAAGTACAAGGCCGAATGGCTTAACACCAAGACAGGCCGAATCGACAAATCCGAACAAATCGACCACGACGCAGGTGAGCTCAAGCTCACCGGCCCCAAATTTGAGAAGGACATCGCCCTGCGGATTGTCAGGTTGGGTAAATAACGGCAGGTTTTTTTAAGGCATTGGGTTTACGGCGTCAAACATAGCGACGATATTTTCGGGGGGTACGTTCGCCATAATATTGTGGACCTGTTGAAAGACGAAGCCGCCTCCGGGCGCCAGTATCGCCACTTGTTTTTTCACGTGCTCTGCGATGTCGGCCAGCGAGCCGTCCGGCAGGACCTCTCCTGTATCGCAGCCGCCTCCCCAGAACGTAATATCTCTGCCGAACTCGCATTTCAGCTCCGCCGCATCCATACCGCGGCAGTTTATCTGCACGGGATTAACCGCATCGACACCGGCCTCAATCAAATCGCCCATAAGCTCGCGCAAGCCGCCACAGCAGTGCAGCATCACCTTCACATTGCAAAGCTGCTTTGCCCGAGAGAAGAGCGCTGTGTGCCGCGGCTTGAAAAACTCGCGGTACATCGCCGGTGACATTACCGGCCCCGTCTGCATTCCGAGGTCATCAACGAAATGAATGATGTCGATATAGTTACCGACGAGTCCAAGAAACTTTTCGAGGTTGGCCAGATGTTTTTGCATCACCATATCAAGAAAATGATGCGCTCGGTGCGGCTCAGCCGCTAACATCATCATCCAGTTATCATCTCGATACAAACCATGGCCGGCCTGAAAGAGGCTGCCGCCGAAAAGTCCTATGATTGCCCGGTCGGTTTTCTGTCGCAGTCGCTTTGCGCCTGCCGCCAACTGCTCGTCGGTAACAGGGCCCGGCGGGCACTGCGCCAGCGCCCACATACCTGCCGGTACGTCATCGAGCCGAGCGGGGTCGCCGCCGTTTTGGAAGGGCCAGTACGCAGTTTCAAAGTACAGCGTTCCATCCGGCATCTGCCCGATGACTCGCCCGTTCTTCGATTTGATTACCCACCTGCCATTGTCCCTCTCGATAGGAGTCCAGGCCGGAATCAGACACTCGGTGCCGTCCGGCAGCACCCACGGTTTCCAGCTCTGCTCATCTAATGCAAAGCCCCGTCCCAGTTCGATAGTATCGACCCCGAATCGCTCGAGAACATCCTCATCCACAATCGCCAACTGCTGAACAACGTCATAGACACGCACGGGCTTCGGTTCAAGCCCGAGATAACTGCGCAGCTTCGGATATGCAATTGCTGCAATGCCGCTCGAGCGATGGGCTGAGAAATCGATTGGCACGCGGTCGCCCTGGCGATGCTGCATTGCCGACAATACTCGCTGGCGCGACGTCACTTGCTCTCCTTACGAGCCGGGCCCTATCGAAAACCAGGTAAAGTTTCTCAGGTCATACTCGTTTATGAGCGAATTGACGTCATCGACGGTGACGGTCTTTATCGCATTGACGTCCTCTTCGATTTGCCGATACGTTTTCAGATAAACCCAGTTAGAGCCCAAATCGCCCAATCGGCCCATCGGCAGCTCGTTCTTGATGACCAACGCGCTCAGCGCCTTGTTCTTCGCCTTTGTCAGCTCGTTCTTCGAGACGCCGTTTTTTGCGAGGTCTGCGAAGACAGCCCTTACTATGTCGAGCGTTTTACCGACGTTCTCCAGGCCGCAGCGGATATAGCTGAAAAAAGCCCCGGTTCCGTCCATCGGCGAGTACTGCATTGACGCCGTTTCGGCAATAGCTTTGTCCACAAGCTGCCAGAAAAATCGCGACCCCACGTCGTCGCCGGCAATAACGGCCAACAGCGAGGCCGCAAATCTTCTGTCGTTCTGCGCCGATACCGCGGGGCTTATCAGGCATATATGCTCTCTTGAGAGGTTCGGCTTTTCGAGCCGCTGCTTTTTTTGGCAGCCGGGGTGCTGCGACAGGGTTCTTGTCACATCCTTGCTGAGCCAGTCGCCGCAGCGCCGCTCGACTAAAGAGCAGACCTGCCGGAAGTCGAAGTTTCCGGCAAAGGCAGCGGTTATATTATTCGGTGCATACCGGCTCGCAAAATACCGGCGCATCTGCTCTGCGCCCATCGCGTCAATACTTTCTTCCGTGCCCAGGACACTGTTGCCGCAGGGATGTCCGTCAAAATAGAGCGCCCTGCACCTGTCCATTACGTCAAATTGCGGCAGGTCTTTATACATCGCAATCTCTTCCTTGATTACGTTCTTCTCGATATTGAAGTCATCGTCTCTAAGCGCCGGCCTCATCAGCTCCGCCCACAGCCCCGTCACCTCCTCTAAATACTCCGGCAGAACAGCCGCATAAAAAACCGTATTCTCCTCGCTCGTAAACGCATTGAACTGCGCACCCGTCCGGTCGAAGGCCTCGTTTACTTCCAGTGCGCTAAGCTTATCCGTCCCCTTAAAAAGCATGTGCTCTAAGAAATGAGATACCCCGCTTATCTCTTTACTCTCGTCACGCGAGCCCGTCCGAACAAAGAACCCAACCGCCGACGACTGCGCACTGTGGTTCACCTCGCCTATAATGTCCAATCCGTTCGCCAACCGTTTGTGTTTAAATTCCATATCTTTCTCTGCTAAATTTTCACTTCCTTCGGCCCGATAGTGACCACCGTAAAGTCACCGAACCTCTTTCTTCGCAAAAACCCCAGCACCGAATCGACACTCGTTGCCTCAATCCTCTCCTTAATCTCTTCTAAGCTGCGAACCCTGCCCAGAATATAGTAGTCGCCGCCTATTGCGCCGGCCCTGCTGGATGAGGACTCGCTTTGCAGAATCAGCGCCGACTTCAGACCTACCTTGGCCCGCTGGATTTCCTCTTCGCTGATTCCGTCGGCCAAACGATTAAACTCTGCAATTAAACATTCGATTGTCTGCTGCGCCTTTTGGGGTGTTGTCCCGGCATAGCATCCTATTGCCGCCATTTCTTTAAGGCCGTAATACTGTGCCCCCACGGCGTAGCAAAGCCCGCGTTTTTCCCTGACCTCCGTGAACAATCTTGCGCTCATTCCGCCCGACAGAACCGATACCGCAACCCTCGCATTGTAGTAGTCCTCATCGCTCGGCCTGACCGTCTCGGTCATCAGGCCGATATGGACCTGGGCTCCTTCGTTGTGAATATGCGTGTACCTGTCGGTCTGCGTATCGCGTACCGCGTTCTGCGTATCGCGTGGGGAGGGGCTGGTTTGCGGCGGGGCGAACAAATCATCTATCTGCCGGCAGAGGGCATTGAAATCGTACTTACCGGCGACTGAAAAAATCATCGTCGAGAGATTAAAATAGTGCTTCACCAATTGTCTTGTGCGTTCGGCTGAAAGTTTTTCTAATTCGTCGATATTGCCGAGTGTGCTTCGGCCCAGGGGTTCGCCGAAAAACTTCTGGCGCAATTTCAGCATTACCTTCTGTCGCGGGTTGTCGTCGAGCGATCTGAGAGTGTCTGTTGCAAGCTGCCTGGCCGGTACGAACTGCCCGGCCTCAAGGCGAGGCCGGAGAATAATATCACCATAAAGCTCGAGCGCCTTTGCAAGGTTGCCGGCCTCGAGCGTCGAACCGATTGTCAGGTGGCTTGTCCCGACCGAACTGTTTCGATGAAGCCCCAGGGAGTCAAGGGCATCGCCGAGCTGTCTGCTGTCCCTGTTGCCGGCGCCCCTGAAAATCCAGTCTTCTGCGACGTTCGCCGCCCCGCACGCGCCGCTCGGCAGCAGAGCGGCTCCGGCCGGCAGCATAAAATCAAACGCCACCGTTGCCACGTTATCCATCGGCTGGGCCAACAGCACCATACCGTTGTTCAACATGTGTTTATCAACCTTTTGCGCCATAAGAACGGTGATGTTAGCAATAAACCTGCCGGCTTGCAACTTCACAATTCGATTTTCACAGGCGAAACCGCAATACAGCCCATAGCGAACTACTTTTTGGTTTGCAAAACATCGGCTATCTTACCACTGACGGCAACCATATCGACATCGCCCGCTATCCGAACCGAACAGCCGTCGAGCCGTGGCTTCGCACCACCACCTGGACTGAAAACTCCGACGGCACAAATACCGTTGTCACCTGCGACGGCCTTAAGTCGCACAGCCCAAATACGGACGACTACTTCAACGGTGCAAATATGCGATGGCACGGGCACAGTTGGTGGTTCGA
>CAZPDW010000125.1:0-6098 GCA_964585535.1 uncultured Pirellulales bacterium | reverse complement strand
ATCTTCGAGTTCACTTATGACGGCGACCAGGTCATCGCCGAATACGATGAAAACGGCGAATTATTACGCAAATACGTTTACGGCCCCGGGATTGATGAGCCGATATGCAGGATATATGCCTCGGGCGAAACAATGTTCTATTACCACTTTGACGGGTTGGGCAGCGTGGTTGCATTGAGCGATGAAAATGCGAGTATCGTCGAGAAGTATAGCTACGATGTGTATGGCAGGCCGACGATACGAGGGCCGGGCGACGAGCCGCGAACGATGAGCCGGTGCTACGGCTGAGCTGACAAATTCGTTGTCAGGCTTTCTTTTGCGGTTTATACTGCGCAGCTATGCTGAAGAAGGTAGTGTCTTTTTACACGAAGTACTTCGCCGTGTGGGTCGTCGTATTCGGGATTGTGGCATACTTTTTTCCCGCCGGCTTTGTGGCCCTTAGGAGCTTCAACAAGTTATTCTTCGGCCTGACGATGTTCGGGATAGGGGCTGTTCTGTCGGTCGATGATTTCAGGAGAATCGCCCGCAATCCGGTAATTGTCTTAATCGGCAGCATTGCCCAGTTCACGATAATGCCGCTGGGTGCATTTGTCGCGGCGAAGGTTTTCAACCTGCCGCCTGAGATAGCAGCCGGTCTTATACTCACCGGCTCGGCGCCGGGCGCTATGGCAAGCAACGTGATGAGCTACATTGCAAAGGCCGACGTCGCTTATTCGGTTTCGCTGACGACCGTCTCCACGCTGGCCTGTCCGCTGCTGACGCCCGGCCTGACATTTCTGTTAGCGAGGTCCAGACTCGAGATTGCCTTCTGGCCGATGGTATTCGACGTCATTGGTATGGTTATTGTGCCGCTTTTTATCGGCTTTGGGGTAAGGCACTACTTCAAGAAGTACGTAGAAAGGATTCTGCCGATATTTCCCGCCATATCGGTAACGTTTATCATATTTATCTGCTCGTTAGTGATAGCGCTCAATCGTCGTTACCTTTTCCAGACCACGGCGCTGATTTTAGGAGCGGTTATTATTCTGAATATCTATGGGATGCTCGCCGGCTACGGTGTCGGCTCGGCATTTGGAATGAACCGCAAGAGGCGAAGAAGCTTGACCATCGAAATCGGGATGCAAAATGCAGGTCTCGGAACGACGCTTGCACTCGAGCATATGGGCGAAAAGGCCGCTATGCCGGCGGCTTTTTTCGTGTTTGTCTGCATCATCACCGCCGCCATTCTTTGTGAGCTTTGGCAGAGAAAATCGGCCCCGGCAGAAGCGGTTTAGGAGAGCATCTTATCGTACTTGCATCCGAGGGGCGAAAGCAGTATAATTCCCGCACGAATTTGATTCCGGCATATTAGGGGGCAGTCGCGGTTTTGACTGCCCTTCGGTTTGATTGCGAAAGAAGCTTAAGGAGTTTTAGAATATGAGTTGCAATCTGGCAATTGCAGGAGTTACCGGGGCGGTCGGCCGGGAGTTTTTGAAAATCATCGAACAGCGTGATTTTGGCTTCGATTCGATAAGGATGCTGGCGAGCAGCCGGTCGGCGGGTAAGAAAATCAGCTTCAAAGGCAAAGAGTACGTTGTCGAGGAGATGACGGAAAAAAGTTTCGGCCGGGTGGATATCGCCCTGTTCAGCGCGGGCGCAGACAGAAGCAGACAGTTCGCACCGGCCGCCGTCGATTCGGGTGCGGTGGTCGTGGACAATTCCTCGGCCTTCAGAATGGAGCCGGAGGTGCCCTTAGTCATACCGGAAATAAATCCGCAGAAGATAAAAGAGCACAAGGGCATTATCGCCAATCCGAACTGCTCGACTATTGTCGGCATTGTGCCGGTCTGGCCTTTGCACAGGGCCAACCCGGTCAAGAGGATGGTCGTGAGCACCTACCAGGCCGCCAGCGGCGCAGGGATGTCGGCGATGCTCGAGCTGGAGAACCAGACGAAAGAAATTCTCGATGGCAAAGGGCCGACCTGCAGGGCCTTTCCGTATCAAATTGCCTTCAACGTTTTCAGCCATAACTCTCAGCTCGACGCCGACGGCTACAACCTCGAAGAGGTCAAAATGGTCAAAGAGACGAAAAAGATTTTCGACTGTCCCGACATTGCAATTACTTGCACCTGCATTCGTGTCCCTGTATTCAGGGCACACTGCGAGAGCATCAACCTTGAGTTCACTAATGCGATTACGCCCGACGAGATAAGGGACCTTCTGAGCGTTGCGCCCGGTGTCTCCATCCTCGACGACCGCGAGAATAACCGCTTTCCGATGCCCATCGACGCCACCGACAAAGACGATATTCTCGTGGGCAGAATCCGCCAGGATTTTTCAGTCCCTGAAAATCGGGGCATCAATATCTGGGTCGCCGGCGACCAGCTTCGCAAGGGGGCGGCGCTGAACGCCGTGCAAATCGCCGAGAAGCTGCTATAATCACGCTCGATGCAGCACCGAAAGATAAAGCTAACGGTCCGGTATGACGGCTACGATTATCACGGCTGGCAAACCCAGCCGGGAAAACGCACGATTCAGGCCGAGCTGTCACGTGCCGTCAGCGAGCTTGTCGGCCGGATGGTAACCGTTCACGCCGCAAGCCGGACCGACGCCGGCGTCAGTGCCCTGGGCCAGTCCGCTCTCTTCGAGGTCATCTCGCCCATCCCCACCGAAAACTTCAAACAAGCTATCAACGACCGCCTGCCGGACGATATCGTTGTTGCTTCGGCCGAGCAGGCGCCGAAAGATTTTGACGTGATGGGCGATGTAAGCAGCAAGCTGTACCGCTATGCCATCTGCAACGGCCCCGACCGGCCCGTTCTCGATATCCGACACTGCTGGCACATAGCCAAAAAACTCGACGTGGCTGCAATGGACAAAGCCGCCTGTCTGCTCGTCGGCAGAAAAGATTTCAAGTCCTTCGCCACCGCAAAGGACAAACGTGAAAACTCCGTCCGTACTATTTTCTCCTGCTCCGTAAGGTCGTCGTACGAAGGACAAACGCGATACGCGATACGCGATACGCAATACGTTTATGTGGATGTCGAAGGCGACGGATTTTTATATAATATGGTCAGAAACATTGTGGGCACGCTCGTTGAGGTGGGAATGGGGCGGCTGGCTCCCGAAAAGATAACCGAAATTATCGATGCCAAAACCCGTACCGCCGCCGGCCCCATCGCCCCACCGCAGGGCTTGTGTTTGATGTGGGTTAGGTATTGAAAGCTGGCAGGTTATGGGATTTTATGAATGGCTAAGAGAACTACTAACATCGTAGCATGGGTAGTACCGGCTTTCTTGGTCGGTATGGTGCTTTTGAACCATCACGTGTTTGCTTACATAGGCGGGCAGGTCAATTTCCCGATTACGCTAATAATGTTGTTCTTTTTGCTGTCTCCTATCGGATTAGGGATTGTAGGCTTGTCGGCAGTATTATTGATACTTACCTATCGAAAGCGTACTTGGAGCCATAAGGTGAGGGTTGCGTGTGCGGTGCCATCGGTACTAGTAATTGGCATACTCGTAGGTTTCTTATTTACCATTTTTGAGCCGGGAGTCGTGACTTTTCTGCGAGGATTCGAGAGATGGGCCGATCGCAATGTGAACACGGGTGCTATCCAGGAATGGTTAGTCGCAGCGCCCGAAAGTTATTGGGGAGATCCCTGTGAGCCAGACGGCCGGTTCTACACATCGCGAGACGAACTACCCAAAGGGCTACCTCAGTGCTTCACCGAGTTTGAGCAACAGTATATAGCGTTTGAACGCTCGGAGTTGGATGGGTCAAGGACAATCCGTTTTACATGGGGCGGAGGCATGTTTCACTGGAGCCTTGTAGTGGGTGATCCTAACATGAAAATGCCGGAACTAACAGAAGAGTGGTATGATGATTATGATGTTGAATTCAGGAGAATATTGGGCCCGGGGGTCTATGTTTGCAGCAGGGGCTAATTCAAACGTCATGCTATGAAAGTAGTACATATAATAACTCGTTTGATATTGGGTGGGGCGCAGGAGAATACTCTTATTACCTGTAAGCTCTTGGCCGAGCGGGGCCATGATGTTACCTTGATAACCGGTCCTGCCCTCGGTCCGGAAGGCGACCTCTACGACCAGGCAAAAGGCCAGGGCTTCAAATTCGTTATCGTCGATTCTCTGCGGCGCCAGATAAACCCCATCCACGATATCCCGGCATACCTGCAACTCAAAAAATTGCTGAAGGACCTGAAACCCGACATCGTCCACACACACTCCGCCAAGGCGGGCATCCTCGGCCGCTTCGCTGCCAATGCGATTAGACGAGCGACGAGTGACGAGCGACGAGCCCCGGGTGTGGTTCACACCATTCACGGCCTGGCATTTCATCCGTATCAAAGTTCAATGTTGAATAAGTTTTATATCGCCGTCGAAAGGGCCGCCGCAAAGCGAACCGATGCATTCATCAGTGTCGCCGATGCAATGACAAACCAGGCCCTCGCAGCAGGTATCGGCTCGCCCGACAAATACGTTACCGCATACTCGGCCATTGAAGAAGATGATTTTTTAAGACCAATATCAGACGAGCGAAAAGCCGCATTTCGCGCCAAATACGATATTGCTGCTGACGCCGTCGTTCTTGTTACCGTTGCCCGGCTGTTTCATCTGAAGGGGCACGATTTTATAATCGAATCCGCAAAGACGCTCGCGAGGCAATTCGAGAATGTCGTATGGTTTTTTGTCGGCGACGGGGTTTTAGCCGGGCAGTACAAACGGCAAATCGAGAGCTTAGGTCTCGCCAGCCGGTTTCGGTTTACGGGTTTATTGGCGCCTGCTGAAATTCCTCTTGTCATCCAGTCATCTGATATTTTGGTGCACTGTTCTCTTCGGGAGGGGCTGGCGCGGACGCTGCCGCAGGCGATGCTCTGCGGCCGGGCGGCAATCAGCTTCGATGTCGATGGTGCAAGGGAAGTGGTGAATGAGAACACGGGTCGGCTTGTCGAGCCGAAGAATATTGCGCAGCTTACCGCCGCCTGCGCCGAGCTAATAGCGGACAAAGACCTGCGAGGAAAGCTCGGCCGGCGGGGCAGAGAATCGGTTAAAGAGAAATTCGCGCCCGATACGATGGTCGATACTATCGAAGCCGTTTACGAAAAGCTGCTCGCCGACCATCGCGGGAACGGCTGAAAAAAACCGTACTTGATTGAACAGTTTCAATCTGCTAAAGTCATATGTGATGAAAAAGCACGACCCAAACCGCAGAGAGTTTCTTACCAAAGCAACCTTAACTACAGGAGCTGTACTTATGGCCGCACCAAATGCAAATTTCGCTGAGAGAAAGCCGAAAGAGAGATTGCATCTTAGCTGCAATCAGTATTCGTGGCTGACGTTTTACCAGAGAGAGAAGCGTGATTTTGTTAAATCGCTCGAGACTTCTCTGGGCGACGTGGCAGTGGCCGGGTTCGAGGGTTACGAACCATTGATAGAGCGGCTGTCGGATTTCGACCGGTTGGTTCCACTTCTTGAAGAATACAATCTCGAGATGTGTTCGCTCTACGTCAACAGCACGCTTCACGACGAGGCCCTGGCACAACAGAGCATCAAAGAAATCCTGGCCATCGCCGAAAGGGCAAAGGCCATCGGCACAAAAATCATCGTTACCAACCCCAATCCCATTCGATGGGGCGGGGCGGAGAACAAGGACGATTCGCAACTGAAGATTCAGGCCAAAGCCCTGGACAAGCTCGGCGCAGAGTTAAAGGCGATGGCTCTTACACTTGCCTATCACAATCACGACGCCGAGCTTCGCAAGGCAGCACGCGAGTTTCACCATATGCTAACCGGCACCGGGCCGGAAAATGTCACGTTTTGTCTCGACGCCCACTGGGTATATCGCGGCTCGGGCGATTCGTCGGTGGCGTTGTTTGACGTATTGAAACTATACGGGCGGCGCATAACCGAGCTGCACCTGCGACAATCTAAAGACGGTATCTGGTCCGAGACGTTCGGCGACGGTGACATAGACTACCGTGCTCTTGCAAAGTACCTGCTGGATACCGGTATCAGGCCGTACCTCGTGATAGAGCAGGCGTGCGAGAAGGGTACGCCGAATACGATGCCGGCGGTCGAGGCGCTTAGCCGAAGCT